>DASVOL010000180.1:0-13550 GCA_036383375.1 Bradyrhizobium sp.
CTGGGCCAAAGCCGCTGTGGTGATCAGGCTCGCGGCGGCGAGGCTGGTCATGACGATCTTGGCTGCTCTCATCGTGGTCTCCCAACTTCAGATATAGTTGGAGACAACGAGCGGGCAGCGCAGTTTGTTCCGGCGGCGAGTGAATGATCGCCGGGACGATCGGCCGCAGGCCTCAATCCAGTTCCTGCTGGATGGTGCGGCCCAGCGCAAACAGCCGCTGGTCGATGATGGTCGGCACCTCGCAGACGAACTTCACCACGCGTCCGCGGTCCTCGAATATCCGGGTCTCCCAGACCAGCTGATTGCCGAGCTCGTCGACCTTGGCCTGGTCCGGCGGCGTGGCGTCCTGCAGCGCCTGCAGCTTGATCGTATCGTCGCGAATCTTTTCTGCCGCCTCGCGCTGCTTGCGCATCACGCGCTCCAGCCCGTTCATGACCGAGGCCCGCTGGCCGTTGAGCGTATCGAACAGCCCCGCGAACAGCAGCTTTCCCGCATTGGCCTTGTCGGCCGCGGCGGCCGACAGGAACTCGGTGATCTCCTTCTGTGCATCCTCGAGCGGAACGCGGCGCGCCGCGAGTTTGGTCGCAAGTTGGCTGATCTTCGGATTGTCCCGCCATTTGGTCTCGGCATCGCCGAGCGGCGGCCCGGCCCAGACCGCGGCGAGCGAGATCTCGGGCACCTTGGCCTGTTGGCAGGGCCAGTCCGGGTAACGCGGGTCGGCGGCGAACGCGACGTGGTTCGACAGAACCATCGCGAGCAGCGCGCCGAGTGCTGGCCGCCAATCTGTCATGCCTCGCCTCCGCCGGGTCCGCGGCGCACCAGGCCGCGCGACGGATCGTAAGCCAGGATCGCGCCGATCATGAACACCACCGTGCAGCCGCCGACCACCGCAAGCGAAACCCAGTTCATCTTGCCGTACAGCGCAAACCGGATCAGTTCCACCGCATGCGTGAACGGATTGCATTGGCAGACATAGTACAGCATCGGGCTGCCTTCCTGCACGCGCCAGAGCGGGTAGAGGGCCGACGAGGCGAAGAACATCGGGAAGATCACAAAGTTCATGACGCCGGCGAAATTCTCCAGCTGCTTGATGCTGGCCGAGATCAGCATGCCCAGTGCGCCGAGCATCAGGCCCGACAGCATCAGCGCCGGAAGCACAGTGAGATAGCCGATGGTTGGTGGCGTGATGTCCCAGAACCACGCGATCAGCAGGAAAGCGTAGACCTGGAGCAGCGACACCGCTGTGCCGGCGAGCAGCTTGCAGAACAGCAGATAGCCGCGCGGCAGCGGGCTGACCAGCAGCGTGCGCATGTTGCCCATCTCGCGGTCATAGACCATCGACAGCGAGGATTGCATGCCGTTGAAGAGCTGGATCATCGCCATCAGGCCGGGCGCGATATAGACCTCGTAGAGGATGTAGGTCTCATAGGGCGGGATGATCGAGATGCCAAGCACCTGACGGAAGCCGGCCGCAAAGATGAACAGCCAGACCAGCGGCCTGACCAGCGCCGAGACGAAGCGCTCGCGCTGATGCAGGAAGCGCAGCGCCTCGCGCCACACGATGCCGTTCAGGCAGACGATGTATTCCGGCACCGAGAAGCCGCTTCGCTCAGGCGTAACCGTCGTGCTGCTCATGTTGGCGGTTTTCCGGTGAGGGTTGCCGTTCCGGTCAGGCGCATGAATGCGGTGTTGACGTCCTGGGCGCCTGCGTCCGCGATCACGCGCGACATCGGGCCATGCGCCAGCATCCGGCCCTGATGCAGCACCACGAGGTCGTCGCCCGGCATGATCTCGTCGAACAGATGCGTCGCCCAGAGCACGCCGATACCCTGTTCGGTGACGAGCTGACGGACATGATCGAGAATGTCGGCGCGCGCCTTGACGTCGAGCCCGACGGTGGCCTCGTCGAGCAGCAGCAGCCTGGGACGGTGCAGCAGTGCCCTGGCGATCTCGAGCCGTCGCATCTGGCCGCCCGAGAGATCGCGCACCTTGCTGGCGGCGCGGTCGGCGAGCCCGATGCGGCCGAGCACCTCGGCGCTGCGCAGCCGCGCCTCGCGCCGCGAGATGCCGTGCAATGCGGCGTGATAGAGCAGGTTCTGCGTCAGCGAGAGATCGAGATCGAGCGTGCGCGGCTGGAACACGACGCCCATCAGCCGCAACGCCTCACCCGGCGTCCGGCTGATGTCGTGGCCGAAGATCTTGATCTGGCCGTTCTGGATGCCGAACAGCCGCGTCACCAGCGAAAACAAAGTGCTCTTGCCGGCGCCGTTGAGGCCCAGCAATGCAGTGAAGCTCGCGGGCTGAACCGTGAAGTTGACGTCGATCAGGGCGCGCCGCGGACCGTAGCTGTGGCTGACATTGCCGATCGACAACGCCGGCTGTACGGCTGCTACGGGGCCTGAGTCCTGCGAGGGCTGGCTCGCGATATGGGCGTCGGTTGCGGTCATGGCTGCGCGATCGTGATCCCCCAGGGCAGTTCGCCGACCTGAATGGTCTTGATCACCTTCTGAGCTGCGACGTCGATCACCGAGACGTCGTTGGAGACGCCGTTGGTGACCATCAGAAACTTCTCGTCCGGGGTGAAATCCATGTGCCAGACCCGTTGGCCGACCAGGAGATATTTGAGGACCTTGTGGGTCGCGCCGTCGACGACAGCGACGCGGTTGGCTGGGCCGAGCGCAACGAACGCGGTCTTGCCGTCCTTGGTCATGCCGATGCCGACGGGTTGGATCGCCTCGTTGCGCAGGCCAGGGATTTCGAAGGTGATCTTGCCGGTCACCTCGCGCTTGACCGGATCGATGATCGATACCGTGCCGCCGATCTCGGAAGAGACCCACAATTCGGAGCTGTCGCGCTTGAACTGGGCAAAGCGCGGCCGCGAATCGACCAGCACATTGGCGACGATCTGGCGCGTCGTCGTGTCGATGAAATGCGCCATGTTGGTGGTTTCGGACGTGTTGATCAGGATCTTGCCATCCGGGCTGATCGTCATGCCCTCGGGCTCGACGCCGACCTGGATGTCGCCGAGCCGGGCGCGCTTCTCCAGATCGATCACGGTGACCGTGTTGTCGTTCTCGTTGGCGACATACATGGTCTTGCCGGCGGCATCCTGGGTGAACAATTCCGGGTCGGGGCCGGAGGGCAGGGTGTCGACGATCTCCTGGGTCTTGGTGTCGATCACCTGGATCGTGTCGTCGTCGCCGACCGCGACCATCACGAACTTGCCGTCGCGCGAGAACTCGATGCCGCGCGGCCGTTGGCCGACCTTGATGGTCTTTGTCACCGTCCAGCTGTTGGTGTCGATGACCGTGACGGTGTTGCCCTTCTCGTTGGAGACGTAGGCCACGAAGGCGGACGCCGGTGTCGCGGCAAGCCAAACGAGCATCCCGGTCAACAGGCAGCGGCGCCACATGCGTTTCATCTCCCTTACTGCAGCTTGCACTTCGTTTCAGGCCGGTCAACACCGAGGGTGTCGAGCTCGGAGACCTGATGCAGGAAACCTTCCTGCGGCGAGACCGAAACGACCATACGACCATCGGCCAGCAGGATCGGCTGGCGGAGCTGCAGATTCCAGTCTCGCAGGGTCAATCGCGTGCCCTTGAAGGCGGCGATCGAGAAATCCTTGCCCTTGAGGAAGGCGATGACCTTCCTGGGATCCCCCGAATTGGTGCGGGACGTGGCTTCCCCGATCATGCGTGCAGCGGTCCAGGCCTGCATGTCGAGCGCCGTCATGCGGCGCATGTTCAGCTTGACGAAGCGGTTCTGGATCTGGACTGCCCCCCATTGGTCATGCGCTGCGTCCCAGCTGGTCGGCACCAGGCCCGCCGAGCCCGCCACGGGGCGCGCGTCCCAGGTCCGGTAGGGCAGATAGTTCGCGAATACTTCGCTCTCGTCGGCGGCGACCAGCACGTCATAGGCCGGCGCCTGCTGCGTGAACACCGGCATCTGACGCTGGATCAGCGTCACGCCAGAGTCGGTGCGGCGCGCGCCGCCGGTGTCCTCGAATGTCCGTTCCTGGACGATCTTGGCGCCGAACCGCGTGGCCGCACGGCGCAGCGCGTCGGCGTAGAGCTTGTCCTGATCGTGCGAGCCGGTCACCAGCAGCCAGCGCTTCCACTGCTTCCACACCAGGTACTGGCCAAGCGCGTCCGCCAGCATCGAGCGGGTCGGCGCGACATGGATCACGTTGGCGCGGCAGTCCTGCTCGCGCAGCCGATCGTCGATCGCGCCTGCATTGAGCAGCACGGTGCCGCGGTCGCGCAGCGCATCGGCGACCTTGAGCAGGGCGTCGGCGGGCAGGTCGGTGATGATATAGTCGTTGCGGCCGGCGAGATCGATCGCAACCTTGGCGACATCGTCGCTGTCCTTGACCTTCACCTCGTCGAGCGCGAAGCGCTGGTTGAGGAATTTTCCAGTCGTATTGTTATCTTCAATGGCAAGGCGTGCGCCGGCGATGCCGTCATTGTCGGCCGGTTGCTGGATCAGCGAGAGCGTCGATTTGACCCCGGCATGGCCGAGATAGCCGATATGGATCTCGACGGGATCAGCCGCCAGCGCTCCGGTCGCCATCATGCTGAGCGCGATCGTGCCGATCAGCCATCGGAACATAATTCCTCCCGTAGTCAGTCTTCATTCGGCTGGCGTTGTCGAGCCATGCGTTGACATGCAAGATGCCGGAATTGGCCTGGCTTGCAACCCCGCTTTTTGTCGTTGCGTGGTACCAAATTTGGATTGGTTCACAATCATGAGATCGGTGTTCGTCTTCGTCATATCTTTGCTGCTGATGTCTGTGGCGGCGCGCGCCGAACCGCCCAAGCTCGCGGTGTTCGACCTCGAGATGATCGACACCAGCCTGCAAGGGGAGGTAGACGGTCCGCGTGCCGACGAACAGGCGCGACTGCTTCGGACCGGCGATCAGGTGCGCAAGGAGCTTGCGGATTCCGGCAAGTTCCACGTGCTCGACATCGCGCCCATCAATGCTGCGGCGCACGGCAGCAATCTTCAGGCTTGCGGCGGCTGCGACGTGAAACTGGCCGGCGAGCTGGGCGCCGATCTTGCGATGACCGGCGTGGTGCAGAAGGTCTCCAACCTGATCCTCAACATCAATCTCTATTTGCGCGACGTGCATACCGGGCAATTGGTGGCAGCAGCAAGCGCCGACATGCGCGGCAATACCGACGAATCCTGGTCGCGCGCCACCGATTACCTCGTGCGCAACCGCCTGCTCGCGCCGAATTACGGCGCGCCGCAGGCACGATGAGCGACGGGCGCTTGGATGATTTCGGAATATTAGAAGAATACCCCTGAGTTGCCTGACGTGTCAACTCGTCTGGTTGAAACGCCGCCGCCGGCTACTTTGCATGGGGTTGTTTTCGAATATTTTGGGATCACGCCGCCTTGGCCGGGGAAAGCATCACGCCTTCAGCCGTGCGGCGTGCCAGCGCAGGTGATCGGCCATGAAGGTCGAGATGAAGTAATAGCTGTGGTCGTAGCCCGGTTGACGCCGCAGGGTGAGAGGAATGCTGGCCTTCTCGCAGGCGGCCTTCAGAAGCTCGGGCCGCAGCTGTTCTGTGAGAAAACCGTCGGCATCGCCATAGTCGACCAGCAGATCGGAGAAGCGGGCGCCGTCCTCGATCAATGCGACCGCGTCGTGCTTGCGCCACGCCTGCTTGTTGCTGCCGAGATAGCCGCCGAGCGCCTTGTTGCCCCACGGCACCTGCGACGGCGCCACGATCGGCGCGAACGCGCTCGCCGCGCGATACCGATCGGGATAGCGCAGCGCCACCGTCAGCGCGCCATGGCCGCCCATGGAGTGACCGAGAATCGATTGCCGCGTTGTGTCGACCGGGAATTGCTCGGCGATCAGTTTTGGCAGTTCCTCGGTGACGTAGCTCCACATCCGGTAATTGGTCGCGAACGGCGGCTCAGTCGCATCGACATAGAAGCCGGCGCCGAGGCCGAAATCGTAGGCATTGGCGGGATCGCCGGGGACGCCTTCGCCGCGCGGACTGGTGTCGGGCGCGACGAAGATCAGGCCGAGCTCGGCGCATGCTTGCCGGAATTCACCTTTCTCCGTGACGTTGGCGTGCGTGCAGGTCAGGCCCGACAGATAGGTGACGACAGGCAGCTTGGCCCCGGCCGCATGATCGGGGACGAACACCGAGAAGGTCATGTCGGTCTTGGTTTCGCGGCTTGGGTGCCGGTAAACGCCTTGCGTGCCGCCATGCGACTTGTTCTGGGAAACCGTCTGCATCGTCATATTCCTCTGTGTTGGAGCGCGACGTCAGCCGACGCCACTCTCGATCGCGAGCCGCACCAGTTCTGCCGAGGTGCGCACGCCAAGCTTCTGGCGCATGATCGATGACGTGTTCGCGACCGTCTTGTAAGACGAATGCACCAGCCAGGCGATCTCCGACAGGCTCTTGCCGGAACTGAGCAGGCGCAGGATCTCCATCTCGCGCGAGGTGAGCTTGGAGAGTGGATTTTGCGCAAAGCCCGGCCGCGCAAAGGCGACGTTGCGAGCGATCGCCGGCGGCAGATAGACGCCGCCATTGCCGACCTCGCGCACCGCCTCCACCAGATCGTTGGGATCGCCGGTCTTCGAGACATAGCCCTTGGCGCCAATGTCGATGGCGCGGGCAGCGAACACCGGGTCGTCGTTCATGCTGAACATGATCAGGCGCGCGGATGAATCGCGCGTCAGGATGCGGCGGGCCAGCTCGAAGCCGGAGACGGTCGGCAGGTTGATGTCGATCACGCAGAGATCGGGCTTCTCCGCGACGAATGCCCGTTCGCCGCTTTCGGCATCGGCCGCTTCCAGCAGGACGATCTCGGGATCGTCGGCGAACACGGTGCGACAACCGGAGGCAACGATGGGATGATCGTCAACGATCAGAATGCGCATGGCGTTGTTCCGGCGACCTGCTTCGACTCATCGTCACGTTGATTTGTGCGAAGAACACCTCGGTTCCGACCGGTTGTGCACCTCGCACGAGATTGCGATAGGGTGCGATTAGATAGCCGGGCAAATTTGGCTGTCAACGATCCTCTCGGAGGAGGGATCGCGGTCGGGGGCAACGTCATGTGGCAAAAGCTATCCTTGCGCGCACGGATCAACCTGCTGCTGGCGCTGATACTGGCGCTTGGGCTCGGCATCAATATTGCGCGGCTCGTGCTCGAAGCGGGGCCGCGCGTCCAGGCCGAGGACCAGAGCGTGATCCGGCTGGCGCGCGAGTTTGTCGCGACGATGGTGGCCGGTCTCGACGAGGCGCCGGATCCGGATGCGCGGCTCGACCAGATCGTCCAGGATCTGAGCCGGCTGCGTCACGTCAGCATCACGCGGCAGGATGACGCGACTGCAAGGTCACCCGAGCGTCCGGAGGAGGCCGGCGATCCGCGCGCCCCGCCGGAGTGGTTCGTCGCGCTGGTTCATCCCGAGCAGACCTCGGTCCGGGTGCCGATCTCGGTTCACGGCAAGCCGCAATCGCTCGTCATCACCTCGCACCCCGACGACGAAATGGCCGAGATCTGGGATGGCATCGTCACCCAGCTCGAGATCGGCTCCGCGATCGCGGTGGCGCTGCTGCTGGTCACCATGCTGGTGGTCGGCCGCGCACTTGCGCCGCTGGAGGCGCTGTCGCAGGCCATGACCGGTATCGAGGCCGGGGACTACGACGCACGCGTCGAGCCGGGTGGATCGCCTGAATTGGCCGCAATCTGTGCCAAACTGAACCATTTGGCGGCGACCCTTGGCGAGGCCGTCGACAGCAAGCGGCAGCTGGCCGAACGTGCGGTTTCGCTGCAGGATTCCGAACGCAAGGAGATCGCGCGCGAACTGCACGACGAGTTCGGGCCCTATCTGTTCGCGCTGCGCGCGCATGCCGGCGCGCTGACGCGGCTGTCGGAGGTCGAAAAGCCCGATCCTGCCGCGCTCCGCAAGCACGGCAGCGCTATCCTCGAGCAGGTCAACGCGCTTCAGCAGTTCACTCGCCGCATCCTGGAGCGATTGCGGCCGGTGGGATTGGCGGAGCTTGGGCTTGCGGAAGCGCTTGGCGCGCTGCTGCGGCTGTGGGGCGAGACCCACCCGGAGGTGGAGATCGAGAGCCGCATATCGCCCGATCTCGGCGAGACCGGCGAGACGGCCGATCTGACGATCTACCGTATCGTGCAGGAAGCGCTCACCAATGTGTTCCGCCATGCCGGCGCAACGGCAGTCGATATCACGATCGAGCCTGCGGAGCGGCCGACCGGCCTGCGCGGCAGCCGCGGCTGCGCGCTGGTGCGCGTCCGCGACAACGGCCGCGGCCTGCTCAGGGATCACCGGCTCGGCCGCGGTTTGACCGGCATGCAGGAACGAATCCTCGCGCTCGGAGGCACGCTCAAGATCAATTCCAGCGATGACGGCGTGACGGTCGAGGCGCTGGTGCCAAAGGCCGGGCCGGCTTAGGGCGCGGTTCGCGGCCAATATGCGAAGACGACCCATCCCAGCGCGAGTGCGCCGGCGATCCAGAGCACGATGATTGCGATCATTCCCGCTCGACTGGTCGGGCGCTGCAGGACGGCGCTGGCTTTGGCGCGGCATTCTGCCATCACCTCATCCGGAACGAGCGAGATCGCAAGCCAGATGCCGAGCGGCAGCAGGATCAGATCGTCGAGATAACCGATGACCGGGATGAAATCCGGAATCAGGTCGATGGGGGAGAGTGCATAGGCCGCGATGGCGACGGCAAGGGCTTTTGCGTACCACGGTACTCGCGGATCACGCGACGCGAGATATAGCGCAACGCTGTCTCGTTTGAGGTTGCGCGCCCAATCCTTGATCGAGGAAAGTTTGATTGAGGGTAGCTTGATGGTCGGCATGGCGTGGCGCCGCACGCCAGCCGAAACGCTATTCCAGCACGACATCGACCGGCATGCCGCCGTGCAGACCCTTGTGCACGGAGGAGGGGGCGATGCCGAAATACTTCCGGAACACGCGGCTGAAATGCGACGAGCTCGAGAAGCCCCAGGAGAACGCAACGTCCGTAATGGTCTTGCCGTTCTGGGATTCCAGCTCCTGCCGGCAATTCTGCAGCCGGGCCTTCCAGATGTAGTCGCTGACCGTCATCCCGCGATCGCTGAACAGCATGTGCAGATAGCGCTTCGAGCAGCCGAGCGCCGCGGAGATGCGGTCGATGCAGAGATCCGGATCGCGCAAATGCTCGCGGATGAAGCCCTGGGCCCGCACATAGGTCGCCTCGGCGCTGCCGCGGTCGAACATCGCGCCGGTCTCGCGCAGCGGCAGCAGCAGCAGGTCGATCAGCGCATCGGCGACGCCGACGGCGTTGACCGGGGTCAGCGTCGGCGCCTCGCCGAACGCGGCATGGACGAAATCATAGGCGATGCGGCCGGTGCCGTTGCGTGCCGAGAGCTTGCATGGCGCCATCTTGGAAAGCTGGAAGCCGCGTTCCTTGAGCAGGTCCTTTGGAACGATGACAACCTCGTGGCGCGTCAGGGACGGGCTGATGATCGTGTGCGGACACGACACGTCGTAGGCGAAGCAGTCGCCCGGCATGATGTCGAAGTGCAGACCGTCCTGCTCGAAATGCGAGACGCCATGGGTCTGGAAGACGATCTTGATGTAGGGGTGTTCGCTCAGCCTGATGCGCGAGATGGTATGCGCGATGCGGTGCTGGCTTGCCTCGATCTGGCACAGCTTCAATCGCGATACGGTCGTGAAATTGATCCGGCCCTCGAGCGAGGATCCTTCCAGCGCATCGACGTCGAACTGACCGCAGAGGTCAGTGAGCGCATCCGACCAGCGCTGGATCTGCCGCTTGGGCGTCAATCCGTTCGTGCTGAGTGAATGGACTGTGTCGGTCATCTTTCCAGCCACCGATTCGATCCCCAACGTGACTGCCCATCGCGCCAAATTCTGGTCCGGGATGATGCGCCTTCTCCCTGATTCTGAACAGTTTAGGGAGGCGGCGGGATTTCTTCCCGATCAAAGCGGGGCGATCCTCCGACTTAGTTCTGGGCGCGTCAAGCGCAACCTTGGGCCGGTTCTATCCGACACTGGAACAGCACTGAAGACGTTTGATGCCCTGCAACATGAAGCAGCCTTTACCGCTTCTTCGCGGCCCGACCGCAAAAATCTGACATTGCTTCGCTTCTGAGCAAACAGCGCTTCGCTGCTGGGCAAGTCAGCGGGATTCGATCGGACTACCACTGGGGTACCAAAATGGAAGAAGTGGGGCCGTTTCGGCGGAAACCCTTGAGCTCTTGAACCTGGGAGGAAATCCACGATGCGCAAGTTGCTTTACGCGACCAGCCTTGGGGCAATGGCGGTGTTCGCCGCCGGAGCTGCCAACGCCAATGACGAACTCCACAAGATGGCGCAGAACCCGAAAGACTGGGTGATGCCGACCGGCGACTACACCAATCAGCGCTATTCGAAGCTGAATCAGATCAACGCCCAGAACGTCGGAAAGTTGCAAGTCGCGTGGACGTTTTCGACCGGCGTGTTGCGCGGTCACGAAGGCGGCCCGCTGATCATCGGCAACATGATGTACGTGCATACGCCGTTCCCGAACAAGGTCTACGCTATTGACCTTTCCAAGGACAACCAGATCGTCTGGAAGTACGAGCCGAAGCAGGATCCGAACGTCATTCCGGTGATGTGCTGCGACACGGTCAACCGTGGCGTCGCCTATGGCGACGGCAAGATCTTCCTGCACCAGGCAGACACTACGCTGGTCGCACTCGATGCCAAGACCGGCAAGGTGGAATGGACGGTGAAGAACGGCGATCCGAGCAAGGGATCGACCGGCACCTCCGCACCGATGGTGATCAAGGACAAGGTCTTGATCGGTATCTCCGGCGGCGAGTTCGGCGTTCAGGCCCACATGAGCGCCTACGACATCAAGACCGGCAAGCTGGTCTGGCGTGGATACTCGGAAGGTCCGGATGACCAGATCCTGGTCGACGACAAGACCACCGAACTCGGCAAGCCGGTCGGCAAGGACTCGAGCCTGAAGACGTGGCAAGGCGATCAGTGGAAGATCGGCGGCGGCGCGACTTGGGGCTGGATCTCCTATGATCCCGAACTGAACCTCGTGTACTACGGATCGGGCAACCCCTCGACCTGGAATCCGAAGCAGCGTCCCGGCGACAACAAGTGGTCGATGACGATCTGGGCGCGTAACCCGGATACCGGTGTCGCCAAGTGGGTCTACCAGATGACGCCCCATGACGAATGGGACTATGACGGCATCAACGAGATGATCCTTTCGGATCAGTCGATCGATGGCAAGCCGCGCAAGCTGCTGACCCACTTCGACCGTAACGGCCTCGGCTACACGCTCGACCGCGCCACCGGCGAACTGCTGGTCGCCGAGAAGTACGATCCGAAGGTGAACTGGACCTCCGGCGTCGACATGAAGAAGGACTCGCCGACCTATGGTCGTCCGAAGGTTCTTGACGCAGCGTCGACCGACAAGGCCGGCGAAGACCACAACGTCAAGGGCATCTGCCCGGCGGCGCTGGGTTCGAAGGACGAGCAGCCGGCAGCCTACTCGCCGGAGACCCAGCTGTTCTACGTGCCGACTAACCACGTCTGCATGGACTACGAGCCGTTCAAGGTGAGCTACACCGCAGGTCAGCCCTATGTCGGCGCGACGCTGTCGATGTATCCGCCTCCGGGTGAGACCAACATGGGCAACTTCATCGCCTGGGACGGCAAGACCGGCAAGATCGTCTGGTCGAACAAGGAGCAGTTCTCGGTCTGGTCGGGTGCACTCGCGACCGCCGGCGGCGTGGTGTTCTACGGCACGCTGGAAGGCTACCTGAAGGCAGTCGACGCCAAGACGGGCAAGGAGCTCTACAAGTTCAAGACTCCGTCCGGCATCATCGGCAACGTCACCACCTATGAGAACGGCGGCAAGCAGTACATCGCCGTGCTGTCGGGTGTTGGCGGTTGGGCAGGCATCGGCCTCGCGGCCGGTCTGACTGATCCGACGGCCGGTCTCGGTGCAGTCGGCGGTTATGCCGCGCTGAGCAACTACACCGCGCTCGGCGGCACGCTCACCGTGTTCTCGCTGCCGCAGTGAGCTGAGCAACCCTCGTTCCGGCGCATGGGGCGATCTCCATGCGCCGGTCCGTCTTCAATCCGCACGCGAGGATATGCTTTTGCGTAAGATCTGGTTTGTGACTGCCGCGATCTTCGTCGTGGCAATGGGAGGAGTTGCCTCCGCCGAGGACGTAGGTGATCCGACCGCCGTCAAGTCCGAGGACGGCAAGTGGCTCGACAAGGATGGCAACCCGACGTTCAAGGTGACGTCCGACGGTACGGTGGACTGGTACACCTACTCCGGTTACCGCCGCTATCATTCGGAGTGCCACGTCTGCCACGGACCCGACGGCATGGGCTCGACTTACGCGCCGGCGTTGAAGGATTCGCTGAAGACCATGAGCTATGCCGACTTCATGGGCGTGGTCGCGAGCGGGCGCAAGAACGTGTCGACGTCGCAGGAAAACGTCATGCCGGCCTTCGGCGATAATCCGAACGTTGCCTGCTACATGGACGACCTCTATGTGTACCTGCGCGCCCGCGCCAATGATGCGGTTGGGCGTGTTCGACCGGCCAAGCACGAAGACAAGTCGGAAGCCTATGGAAAGGCGGAAGACGCCTGCATGGGCAACAAGAATTGAGCGTGACCGGCGCGAATGACAAACCTGTTTGATGTTTTGTGGAGACCAAGATGAAGACCCGCGCCGCAGTCGCATTCGAAGCCAAGAAGCCGCTTGAGATCGTCGAGCTCGACCTGGAAGGCCCCAAGGCCGGCGAGGTCCTTGTCGAGATCAAGGCGACGGGCATCTGTCACACCGATGCTTACACGCTCGACGGCTTCGACAGCGAAGGCATCTTCCCCTCGGTCCTTGGGCACGAAGGTGCCGGCATCGTTCGCGAGGTCGGCGCCGGCGTGACGTCGGTGAAGCCTGGCGATCACGTGATCCCGCTCTACACGCCTGAATGCCGCCAGTGCAAAAGCTGCCTGAGTCAGAAGACCAATCTCTGCACCGCGATCCGCGCCACCCAAGGCAAGGGCGTGATGCCCGACGGCACCTCGCGCTTCAGCTACAAGGGCAAGACGGTCTTCCACTACATGGGCTGCTCGACCTTCTCGAACTTCACCGTGCTGCCCGAGATCGCGGTGGCGAAGATTCGCGAGGACGCGCCGTTCGACAAGAGCTGCTACATCGGCTGCGGCGTCACCACCGGCGTCGGTGCCGTCGTCAACACCGCCAAGGTGACGCCGGGCTCCAACGTCGTGGTGTTCGGCCTCGGCGGCATCGGCCTCAACGTGATCCAGGGCGCCAAGATGGTCGGCGCCGACAAGATCATCGGCGTCGATATCAACGATTCCAAGGACAATTGGGGCCGCCAGTTCGGCATGACGCATTTCGTCAACCCGACCAAGGTGAGCGGCGATATCGTCCAGCACCTGGTGGGTCTGACCGACGGCGGCGCCGACTACACCTTCGACTGCACCGGCAACACCAACGTGATGCGT
>DASVOL010000181.1:0-7790 GCA_036383375.1 Bradyrhizobium sp.
TACGCGTTCAGCTACTCCTCGAACGGCTGGCTCGAGGCGCAGTGGTACATGTTCGCGATCCTCGTGATGTTCGGCGCCTCCTACACTTTCAAGCGCAACGAGCATGTCCGCGTCGAGATCCTCTATCTGATGCTGTCCGAACGCGGCCAGCTCTGGCTCGACATGATCGGCACCCTGTTCTTCCTGATCCCGGCCTGCCTGCTGCTCGCCTACCTGTCCTGGCCGTTCTTCCACCAGGCCTATGCGGTCGGCGAGATGAGCGGCAATGCCGGCGGCCTGCTGCGCTGGCCGATCAAGTTCGTTATCCCGTCCGGCTTCGTGATGCTTGCGTTACAGGGCGTCTCCGAGGTGATCAAGCGGATCGCCGCGCTGCAAGGCTATGTGACGATCGACGCGAAGTACGAGAGGCCGACGCAATGACGATTACGCTGGAGATGATGCCGCCACTGATGTTTGGCGGCCTGATCGTTGCGATGCTGATCGGCTATCCGGTGGCGTTCACGCTCGCCGCCGTCGGCCTGTCGTTCGGATTTCTCTCGATCTATCTGGGCTTCTTCGACCTCAACTTCCTGCAGGCAATCCCGGGCCGCATCTTCGGCAGCGTGCTCTCCAACGAGCTGCTGCTCGCGATCCCGTTCTTCACCTTCATGGGCGCGATATTGGAGAGATGCGGGCTTGCCGAGGACATGCTGGATTCGATGGGCCAGCTGTTCGGCCCGATCCGCGGCGGCCTTGGCTACTCCGTGATCATCGTCGGCTTCATCCTCGGCGCCATCACCGGTACGGTGGCGGCGCAGGTGATCGCGATGGCGCTGATCTCGATGCCGGTGATGATCCGCTACGGCTACAATATCCGCTACATCACCGGCGTGCTCGCCGCCTCCGGCACCATCACGCAACTTGTCCCTCCTTCGCTTGTCCTGATCGTGCTCGCCGACCAGCTCGGCAAGTCGGTTGGCGACATGTATCTCGGCGCCTGGGGCCCGTCGGTGTTCCAGATCCTGCTGTTCGCCGGCTACACCTTCCTGCTCGGCATCTTCAAGCCGAGCCACGTGCCCGCGGTGCCGATCGAGGCCCGCACGCTGACCGGCTGGGCGCTGTGGAAGAAGTGCCTGCTCGGCATCATCCCCTCCGCGGTGCTGATCTTCGTCGTGCTCGGCACCATGATGATGGGCCTTGCGACCCCAACGGAAGCCGGCGCCATGGGCGCGGTCGGCGCCATCGTGCTCGCCGCCATCCACCACAAGGATTTCAGCGCGACCGGGCGCAAGGTGCTGATCGCAGGCGTGATCGCCGGCGGCATCGGCACCATCATCGCCATGCTCTACACCGAGAACCTGATCTTCAAGCTCGCCTTCGCGATCACCTATGCCGCGGTGGTCTGGATCTGCCTCGAGGCCGTCAAGATCCCGGACCTGCGCGACCTGATCAAGCAGGGCTACGAGACCACCATGCGCATCACCTGCATGGTCACCTTCATCCTGATCGGCTCGACCTGCTTCTCGGTGGTGTTCCTCGGCGTCTCCGGCGGCACCTGGCTCGAGCACCATCTGACCTCGCTGCCCGGCGGCGTCTGGGGCTTCCTGATCTTCATCAACATCTTCATCTTCTTCCTGGCGTTCTTCCTCGACTTCTTCGAGATCGCTTTCATCATCCTGCCGATGATCGCGCCGATCGCGCAGAAGGTGCTGGCGCCGGTGGTCGGGCCGGACGCCGCGCTGATCTGGTTCGGCGTGATGCTCTGCGTCAACATGCAGACCTCGTTCCTGCATCCGCCGTTCGGCTTCGCGCTGTTCTATCTGCGCGGCGTCGCGCCGAAGGAAGTGAAGAGCTCCGACATCTATTGGGGCGCAATGCCCTGGATCGGGCTGCAGGCGATCATGGTGGCGCTGGTGATCGCGTTCCCGGTCGTCGTCACCGGTCTGCTCGACAAGCCGCTCGATGTCGACCTCAACAAGGTCAAGATCGAGGTGCCGCAGATCGAGCTGCCGCCGCTCGATTTCGGACAACCGAAGCAGTAGCGCCCCTCGCCGCTCCCGGAGAAAACGAACCCGGCGCTCGCGCGCCGGGTTTTCGTTTGTGCTGGCAGTCAGCTTCGACGTGCGCCTGGCGCGGCCGCCGGACCGGCTACGCGGCCGACAACAGCATCCGCAGCATCGGATGGCTGACATCGGCAAGGCCGTCGATGACGTCGAAATGATGCCGGCCGGGTTCCTCGATGACGCAAGTCCGCGCCCCGAGACCAATCCAGATGTTGGCCAGCAGGGCGTTCTGACGGATGAACTCCGGACGTTCCGCGCCGCCGACCCAGCAGGTCAGGCGCGCCCCTGGCAACGGCTGAAGCAGTGCCGGGCTTTCGGCCCATGCCTCCGCCTCATCGATCCTGAGATCGGCATTCATCGCGATCTTCATCAGCGGCCGCAGGTCGTGGAGACCCGAAATCGAGAGCGTGTGCCGGATGCGCGCCCGCACCTGATCCGGCAGCGGCGACGTTGCCGAGACCATACGCGTGACCAGATGGCCGCCCGCGGAATGGCCCGCCAGAAACAGCGGCCCCGCGACCATCGCAGCGGCCCGCTCGACTGCCGCGCCGATCTCGCGCGTGATGTCGGCGATGCGCGCCACAGGGCACAGCGTGTAGGACGGCATCGCCACCGCATAGCCGCTGTCAACCGACCCGCGCGCCAGGTTCGACCAGTAGCTCTTGTCGAGCGCGCGCCAGAAGCCGCCATGGACGAACACGACCAGGCCCTGCGGCGAGCCTTCCGGAAGGAACAGGTCAAGCCGGTTCCTCGCCTTCTCGCCATAGCCGATGTCGAGCGTCGCGCGGGCGCCGGCCTGACGTTCGTCACGGTAGGCCTGGGCCGGTTGCACCCAAGCCCCCGGCCAGCGTTCGCCGCCGGGGATGTTGGCGGCGTTGGCATAGGCATCGTTCCAGTCGGAAACCTGATGGAAAATCATGGGGCCGATGTCCGTTCGGGGTTCAGCGCGGATAAAAGCGACGCGGGTTGACGGAATCTAATAGCATGGCAGCCCGGAGCACAGCCGGAATGTATTTCATGTCTATAAATTTTAGACTTGAAGTAATCGGCTAGCATAGCAGTATTTGCCGTTGCGCGTGAGGAAAACGGATGACCGATTTCAAACGAACGCAATCGCTGTTCCGCCTGCCGGACGGCGTGATCTATCTCGACGGCAATTCGCTGGGGCCGTTGCCCGCTGCGGTCCCGGAACGCGTCAACCGCGTGATCACGGACGAATGGGGACAGCAGTTGATCCGGGGCTGGAATAGCGCCGGCTGGATGGTGCAGCCGTGCCAGATCGGCGACCGCATCGGCCGGCTGATCGGCGCACCCGAGGGCACGGTGGTCGTCGGCGACACGCTCTCGATCAAGGTCTACCAGGCGCTGGCCTCGGCGCTCGAGCTCAACCCGTCGCGGCGCGTGGTGTTGACCGACAACGGAAACTTTCCGTCCGATCTCTACATGGCTGAGGGACTGCTCGGGACGCTCGACCGGGGATATGTGCTCAAGGTCGTCGCGCCCGAGGACGTCGATGCTGCAATCGACGACACGATCGCGGCGACGATGCTGACCGAGGTTGACTATCGCACCGGCCGCCTCCACGACATGGCGGCGTTGACGGAGAAGGCACACAGCGTCGGCGCGATCACGATCTGGGATCTGGCGCATTCCGCCGGCGCGATCCCGGTCAACGTGCTGGGCGCGAAAGCGGATTTCGCGGTCGGCTGCACCTACAAATATCTCAATGCCGGCCCCGGCGCGCCGGCCTTCATCTATGTGGCGCCGGCGCATGCCGAGACGGCACGGCCGGCGCTGTCGGGATGGATGGGACATCAGTCGCCATTTGCGTTCGATCTCGACTACCGGCCCGGTTCGGGGATCGAGCGGATGCGGGTGGGAACACCGCCGGTCATCGCGATGGCCGCGCTGGACGCAGCCCTCGACGTCTGGGACGGCGTCAGCATGCACGACGTGCGGCAAGCGTCAATCGCCCTCGCCGACCAGTTCATCCGCGACGTGGAGGCGCGCTGCCCTGAATTGAAGCTGGCCTCGCCGCGCGACGGCAACAAGCGCGGCAGCCAGGTCTCGTTCCGTCACGACAATGGCTACGCGATCATGCAAGCCCTGATCGCGCGCGGCGTGATCGGCGATTTCCGTGCGCCGGACGCGATGCGCTTCGGCTTCACGCCGCTCTACATCGGGGAGGCGGAGGTTCGCGCCGCGGTCGATGTCATCGCCGATGTCGTCGCCAACCGACGGTGGGACACCGCCGAGTATCGCAAGAAGGCCCTGGTGACATGACCAACACGCCCTACGACCCCTCCCAGGAGGGCGCCCAGATGTCGTTTTCGGGACGCATGTCCTACAGCGACTATTTGAATCTGGAGCTTGTGCTGGGCGCTCAAAAGCCGCTCTCGAGCGCCCATGACGAATTGCTGTTCATCATCCAGCACCAGACGTCCGAACTCTGGATGAAGCTTGCGGTTCACGAAATCCGCGCGGCGATCAGCGCCATTCGCCAGGATCAGCTTCAGTCCGCCTTCAAGATGCTGTCGCGCATGGCGCGGATCTTCGAGCAGCTCAACAATGCCTGGGACGTGCTGCGGACGATGACGCCGAGCGAATACACCAGGTTTCGCGACCGGCTCGGCCAGTCCTCCGGCTTTCAGTCGTACCAGTACCGGGCAATCGAATTCCTGGCCGGCAACCGCAACCCGGCGATGCTGCGTCCGCACGACCATCGCGGCGACATCGTCGCGCGGCTGGAGGAGATTCTGGCCGCACCGAGCCTCTATGACGAGGCCTTGTTGCTGCTCGGACGCAACGGCTTCGATATCGGCGAGGATGCTCATCGCACCGACTGGCGCGCGACGCGCAGTGAAAATGACAAGGTCCTGGCCGCCTGGAGGACGATCTACACGTCTCCAGGAAACTATTGGATGCTCTACGAACTGGCGGAAAAGCTGGTCGATTTCGAGGACTATTTCCGCCGCTGGCGCTTCAACCACGTCACCACGGTCGAGCGGATCATCGGCCTGAAACAGGGCACCGGCGGCACCTCGGGCGTGACCTATTTGCGCCGGATGCTCGAGGTCGTGCTGTTCCCGGAGCTCTGGAAGGTGAGAACAGAGCTGTAGTATCCCGATGATTGTCTCGCCAGGCCCCTTCCAACCCGTGGATCGATACGCAATGCCCCAGCCCTGCCCTGCTCCCTCCTTCGTCCGTCCATTGATCGCTGTGCTCTGGCTGGCGTCTGCCACCCTGGCGCATGCGGCGCCGGCCGACATCCGCGCGCTGGCGCAGCAGGAGCAGCAGCCGCTGCTCGACACCCTGCGCGACCTCGTCCAGATCGAATCCGGCAGCAAGGACCTCGACGGCCTCAACCAGATCGCCGCGCGCATCGCCGGCCAGCTCAAGCAACTCGGTGGTGCGGTCGAAATCCTGCAAACCACCGACATCTATCGGCTCGACGATACGCCCGAGAAGATCGGCCCCGCCGTGCAGGCCGTCTTCAAGGGCACCGGTAGCGCGAAAATCATGCTGATCGCGCATATGGACACGGTGTATCTCAAGGGCATGCTGAAGGACCAACCCTTCCGCGTCGATGGCGACAAGGCTTACGGTCTCGGCATCGCCGACGACAAGCAGGGCATCGCCACCATCCTGCACAGCGTGGCGCTGCTGCAGAAGCTGAATTTCAAGGATTACGGCACGCTCACCGTGCTCATCAACGGCGACGAGGAGATCTCTTCGCCGGGCTGGCGCAGCACCATCACCCGCGTCGCCTCAGAGCAGGATGCCGTGTTCTCGTTCGAAGGCAGCGACGCCAGCGGCACGCTCCGCCTCGCCACCAGCGGCATCGGCTCGGCCTATCTTACGGTGCATGGCAAGTCGTCCCATGCGGGCGCCCGACCCGAAGGCGGCGTGAATGCGCTCTATGAGTTGTCGCACCAGGTGCTGCAGATGAAGGACCTGTCGAAACCCGAGCAGGGCCTGAAGCTGAACTGGACGGTCTCCAAATCCGGCACCAACCGCAACGTGATCCCGGCCGAAGCCACCGCCCAGGCCGATGCGCGTGCACTCAAGGTGTCCGACTTCAATGAACTCGAGACGGCCCTGCAGGACAAGATCAAGAACCGCCTGCTGCCCGACTCCAAGGTGGAGGTGAAGTTCGAGGTCCGTCGCCCGCCGCTCGAAGCGAGCGACGCCTCGCGCCGCGTGGCCGGCCACGGCAAGACGATCTATCAGGAGTTCGGCATGCCGTTGAACGTGGCCGAGCGGGCCACCGGCGGCGGCACCGACGCTGCCTTTGCCGCCCTCAAGAGCAAGGGATCCGTCGTCGAAGGCATGGGCCTCTCGGGCTTCGGCGCACACTCCAACGATGCCGAGTATGTGCAGATCAACAGCATCGTGCCGCGGCTGTATCTGACCACGCGCATGATCATGGACCTGTCCGACGGCAAGGTGAAATAGACGGGCAGGCCCGCGGCACGAGAGGCGCCGCAGGCCGAGCCGTTCAGGCGGCCGCCGGTTCTGCCTCGGCGAGGCGGAAGCTCAGCGTAAACTGGGCACCGCCGGACGGCAGGTTCTCGACCCTGATCGTCGCGTCGTGATCGTCGACGACGCCGCGGACGATCGAGAGCCCGAGCCCCGCCCCGTCGGTGCGCTGGCGCTGGCGATCGCCGCGCCAGAAGCGCTGGAACACCAGGCCCTGCTCGGCGGGCGCAATCCCCGGCCCGCAATCGCGCACCTGCACCGAGCCGTCCTCGTGCACCTCGACATCGACCGAGGTCGCGTCGGCAGTGTACTTGATGGCGTTTTCCGCCAGATTGAAGATCGCGCGCTGCAACATCTCGGCATTGCCCTTGACCCGCACCGGACCGTCGGTGCCGCGCAGCGCGATGTCCTTCCGCTGCGCCAGCGCATAGGGCGCGATCGAGCCGACCACCTCGGCGCACACCGCGCGCAGATCCGCGGTCTCGCCGGGGTCCAGCACCAGCGTATCGAGCTCGGCGATCTCGAGCAGCTGGCTGACGATACGGCTCATGCTCTCGATGTCGGCATGCAGCTCCTTGGTCCCCTTGGCTACGTCCAGCGTCTCGATCCGGGTCCTCAGGATCGCGAGCGGAGTGCGCAGCTGATGCGCGGCATCGGCGGTGAACTGGCGCTGCACGTGAAACCCGTCCTCCAGACGATCGAAGGCCTGGTTGACGGCGGTCACCAGCGGCAAGATCTCGCTCGGAATCCCCTCCGTCGGCAGACGAATATCGGTCCTGGCCGGTCCGATGGCCCTGGCCTCCTCCGAAGCCCGCAACAGCGGAATCACGGCGCGGCGGAAGATCAGGATGTCGGTGGCCAGCAGGATCAGGAGGATCGGGATGGTGATCCAGCCGACCCGGCGGAAGAAGTTGGAAACGATGTCATCGATGATGACGTCGCGATGCGACAGGTCCTCGGCGACCTGGATGCGCAGCGTCTGGCCGCCGACGAGCTTGGTGGCGCTGGCGCCGGAAATCCGGTCGGCCAGGGCCGGCAGTCGCGGCGCTCCGCGATGCGACGAAAACAGCAGATTGTCGTCCGCATCGTAGATGTCGTAGCGATAGCGCCCATAGGCGTCGGAATAGAGCCCCCTCAGGCTGTCCGGCAAATTGAGCTGCACCTTGCCGGCGGAATCGACCACGAGGTTCTGGCCGAGATCGGCGGCCTGATCGCGCATCGCTTCGCGATGCAGCTGGTTGATCTCCGAATTCAACAGCCACAGCAGCA
>DASVOL010000182.1:0-3944 GCA_036383375.1 Bradyrhizobium sp.
TTTGACGTCGACGTGGTCGAGGATGCGACCAAGGACGACATGTTCCGCGCCGTCGAGCGCATGAAGGCCAAGATCCGCCCCGACACCGTCGTGATGCTGTTCTTCGGCGGCTACGGCGTGCAGGTCGGCCGCGAGAGCTACATGATCCCGGTCGATGCCACGATCTGGAAGGAAGCCGACGTCAAGCGCACCGGCGTCAGCGTCGAGTCCGTGCTCGATGCGATAAAGGAGCGTGGCGCGAAAGCCAAGCTCGTGGTGCTCGATGCCTCGCGCCGCAATCCCTATGAGCGCCGCTTCCGTGCATTCTCGCACGGCCTCGCCCCGATCAGCCCGCCGGACAACACCATCGTGCTGACCTCGGCGACACCAGGCAAGGTCGCCGACGACTCCAACGGCGCCAACAGCGTCCTGGTTTCCGAGCTGATCAACAACCTCAACGCCCAGGCCGGCGCCGAGACCGCCTTCAACAAGACCCGCGTCGCGATCTCCCGCGCCAGCGAAGGCGAGCAGGTGCCGAGCGTGTCGTCGTCGCTGCTGGAAGACATCAAGCTCGGCGGCTAGGCCCCAGCTCTTTCCCCACGTCGTCCCTGCGAAAGCAGGGACCCATAACCACAGGGCTGTGTTGTTGAAGCGCGCTGTGGCGACAGCTCGTCAAGACAATTTGCATTCGTGGTTATGGGTCCCGGGTCGCGCTTCGCTTGCCCGGGACGACGCCGTGGATGCACCGCCGCCTATTTCGCGTCCGCGCTCGCGCCCACGGGCCGCACCGGATCGCCTTCGCGCAGCAGCGCGCCGGCGCGGGCGACGACGATGTCGCCTTCCAGAATGCCGTCGCGGATCTCGACCTGGCCGGCCGACATCAATCCGGTCTCGACCCGCCGCGTCTCGACGCGGCCGCCGCGTACTACCTGAACCACGGTGCCGGCGGTGGAATAGAGGATCGCGGTCAGCGGCACCGCGACCCCGCAGCTCTGTCCGGTCTTGATCTGTGCGCGGCCCGACGAATTCACCAGCAGCCGCTGGTTCGATCCGATGCCGACGAACACCTGGCCGAGCTGGCTGTTCGGCTCGATGGTCGGCGCGATCATCCGCACCTTGCCGTCCATCTGGCCGGCGCCGATGATTTTCAGCCGCGCGGTCTGCTCGGTCTTCAGCTTGGCGATGTCGCGGGTCGGCACCATGCCGACCAGGTCGTACTCGCTCTTGGCGATGATCGAGAACAGCGCATCCTTGCCGGAGGCCGGCGCGCCTATGATCGCCGCCGACGCCGAGATGGTGCCCGCGACCGGCGCCGTAAGGTTGATCGAATTGGTGCCGTCGGTCAGCCGCGCCAGCACCTGGCCCGCGGTGACGGTGTCGCCGGGATCGGCCTTCACCTCCGCCACCTTCAAGCCGAAGCGGTCCGGCCGAATTTGCTGTTCGTCGCGCGGCAGCACGATGCCGGAGACCTCGACGATATTGCCGAAGCAGAATTTCGAGGCTTTCAGCACCGTCACCGCCGCGCCCTTCGGCACAGCGTCGGCCTCGCCCGCGGCAAGCGAGGGAGTGGCTGCGAGCAAGAGCAGCGCGCCGACGATCGACGGTCCGTAGGATGGGTAGAGCGTAGCGAAACCCATCAATCGCTCGAGCCTCAAAATCATCGGCAGACTATTCCCAAAATGAGGGCCTCCTGAATACCAGATGCGGCCGCGCCGAGCCAGCCGGCTGCACCGCGGCGGCAGCCGCCTCGGTCGGTCCGGCACACGCGGCGAACTCGAGCTTCGCCAGCTCCTCGGCGCGCCAGATGTGCCGCAGGATCTCCGGGTTGACCCGCTCGGCATGCGTCACCGGCAGCATGTGGCCGGCGGCCGGCAGATGCCGCATCTCGGCGCCATCAATCATCGCGGCGAGTTTGGCGACAATGCGCTGCGTCACATAGGGCGATAGCCCGCCCGACACCAACAGCGTCGGCACCCGCAAGGCGCACGCGGCGGCCGCCACGCCGTCGAGATCGAGCGCGGCGTTGAAATCGTAAGGCAGCTTGTCGGCCTGCTCGACCATCCGCAGCCGCCCGCTCGGCGAGAACTGCTCGCGCGGGCCGGAGCCGGCCCAGAACGCAGTGAACGCCTCGACCGCCTCCAGCACCGCGCCGTCGAAAATATCCTGCGACACCACCTGCGCGATCCGCGCGAAGCGATCGTACAGCCGCGCGTCGGCGGACCCGTCGCGCAACAACGTCGGCAACACCGGCTCGATCAGCGTCAGGCTGCGGATGCGCGGCGCATGAGGCGATGTGGTCGCGAGCCGAAACGCGATCGCCCCGCCATAGGAATGCCCGACCAGATGGATCGGCCCCTCGGCCTTGGCGAGCCAGGGCTCGAGCCGCGCGATCTCGCCATCCAGCGTCCGCGGCCAGTCGCGCCCGCAGGCAGCAACGCCATAGCCGGAAATATCCGGCGCCATGAACGGCGTGCCACCAAGCGCGCCCGCCAGCTTCGTCCATTGCCGCCCCGATCCCAGCGAGCAGTGCAGCGCCACCACCGACGCCGCCGCGTGCGTCCCGTCCGATCCTGTCATCAAACCCGATCCTCGCGTGTTCTTGTTCTCCAAGCGCGCGGTTCCACGCGCCCGTCATGACGCGAGTGGGGTGGGGGATGGGTTATTCCTGGGAGGGGCGGTGGAGGTCGTGATCGTGATTGCGGAGGCAAGCAGATTCACTGGATGGTGATTTGAGGCCCGTGGGAGTTCGCGGGAATGAAAGCAATGTCGCAACCGTTGCTATTTTCCAGTCGCGTGTATTATTCTGAATATCAGAATATTTGTTGAGGGTGAGTTGATCACATCCCTCTGGCGCAGCGCGTCGCGAGATCGCGAACGCATATCCCTTCCGCTGATCGGGGACCAGACTAGGCGTGACACACCGTCACCCTGAGGAGGCCGCGACGCGGCCGTCTCGAAGGGTCAACGGCCCGGCTGGTGGCCGTGCTCCTTCGAGGCTCGCTGTGCTCGCACCTCGCAGCGACAAAGGCGAAGCCTTGCGCGGGGATGACGGGGATTGAGATTGCGAGGAGCGGGAAATGACGGTGGCCGCAGCGCGGCGTCAGCGCACGATGCGCTTCACGCGGGCCTTCTTGGCGATGGGTGCCGGCGCCAGCTCGGCTTCAGTCGCAGCCTTGGCCTCGCGGGCTTCGCGCAGCGCACGGAGGCGCTCCATGTTCTTGCGGATCGCGGCGGCGTCGCGCTCGACTTCGGCCATGGCGCGGGCGCCTTCCTCGGCTGCCAGCCGCTGGCGATCGGCTCGCGCGAGGCTTGCGGGCGATGGGTCGGGCTTTCTGGCGCTCATCGGCATCCTCTCAAAGGCGCGATCCCCGCGTGGAGGTTCGCATGCGTCGCACGCGCTGGCGCGGTGCTCGGCAGGATCACGCGCAAATAGATACGCAAAAACCCGCCCAATCCGATCGGGACCGAGCGGGTCGCGACGTCATCCCAGTACATCCGTGGAATGACGAACCGGCATGATCGCAACAAACGCGGAACGCGTTTGCGCTGATATCATGCCGAAGCAAGAACCTCAGACGATCTGAAGATTCTCGGCGCTGGTCTTGCCGCGCATCTTGTCGGTCTTCAGTTCGAACGAGACCTTCTGGCCTTCAGCCAGACCGGTCAGACCGGCACGCTCAACGGCGCTGATGTGAACGAACACATCCTTGCTGCCGTCGCTCGGCTCGATGAAACCAAAGCCCTTCTGGCCGTTGAACCACTTCACAGTACCTGTCGCCATCTTCACTTCTCCAAAATGCGCGTCTGCGCATGTGTTGCGCATGATCGCGCGCCATCCATTCAACTGACGATGTCTTTGGAGGAGGGCCGTTCTGACCATTCAACAAGGCGCAACGGCTAATCGAATGGCCCCAATATACACACTTTCCGCGCGAACGCAAGGTTCGGACGGTAGCGGGTTCCCG
>DASVOL010000183.1:0-1903 GCA_036383375.1 Bradyrhizobium sp.
TGCTAATAGGCTAATTATATAGCTATGGCATAATATCCAATGTGCCTATGCGCGCTCGCGCGGATCACCCACCGCTCGGTGATCTCGCTCAAACCGTTGCGGACAAACCCGGAAACGCATATAAGTTGGCCGTAGGATTGAGAGCCATGTTTGACACGATCACATACGGACTGACCAAAGATCTGCCGGGTGGCCCCATCTATCGACCAGTCGATCCAATGCCGCATGAGTTTCTCTGCGACGAGATCGACGATGATGCCGGTGCGCCGACGCTTGGTCGTTTGATCGGCGGCCTGATTTCGCTGGTCCTGCTCCTGGCGACCGGCGTCCATCTTTATCTGACGCTCTGAGCGAACCCTCATTTCCGCAAATTCGGGTCGGTGAAGAAGCCGCGGTCGAGTTCTCGGCCGACCTCCGACTGGAGGTCGGCGTTAGCGCCCCCGCGATTGTTACGAGCCGCTTGTGCCGCTGCTCGGTCGCCCTCAAGCCTCGCCTGCCCATCGGAGATGATCCGAGCCGCGGCACCGGGATCGCCAGCGTCTCCGCCATTCCCGATGCCGCTTACGCCATGGGGTCGATAGGAACCGCGCACACCGCCTGCGTCGAGACTGATCCGATTCACATCGACCAACGACGGATCCTTGATGTCCCCACTGATTTCCGACCACAGGGCATCACGCTTCTCCTGTGCCCATTGCTGGATCAGTTGATCGCGTACCGTGCGTTGCTGTGACGTCAAATCAGTCGCCCAAAGTTCGGGCGCGTCGAGGTTCGGATGGAGAGCCTGCTGCAGCCTGTACCACTGCGCGAGATCCTGGCTCATATTTTCGCTGAGCTGCATTCCATGGGACTCGGCAAAGCTCGCGTCACGCGCCAGAGATTGCGACAGCTCCTCCATACGCCGCGCGGCTTCGGAGTAGGATTTTGCCCGGGCGAGCGCGTCCTCGGTGCTCGCGGACGACGACGATGTCATCGACGACCGGCTGAAGGAACCGAAGCGGACATATGTCCCGTCGGACGCGCTCGCGCCGCTGCCGCTGGAATGCTCGTCGCGCACCCCGCTCGACGACGAACTGGAGCTGTCGGACGAGCGCGTCTGGTCCGCACCATAACGGAGATTGTCGACCTGTTGGCCAGTCTTGCTGATCCCCATTGAAGCGCCCGCATTTGGCACGAGGCCGCCGGCCCCGGCGCGACCGCTACCGCCCTTGCGACCACCGCCTCCACCGATGGCACCATTGATCCCGCCGGTCACCTGGTCGAGCGTTCCGGCCGAACGATCATGGCCCTGGGAAATCCGCTCGCTCAGGCCGGTGCTCGACCGCTCTTCGAGACCCTGTGAGCTCGAACCGGTAACGCGGTCGAACTTTTCGACATTGGTATTGGCCGAGGAGCCGCTCCCGGATTCAAAACCCCGCGATCGTTCAGATGAGACGCCGAAGGCGCTTCGGTTCGTGTGCGTGCTGGTCAGAATATCCTGCGCCGCATTCTCCCAGGCCTCGGCCTGCCGATGGGCCGCGCTGGCCATCTCGCGCCATTCGGCGACCGTGCCGCTGTTCATCGTCGGTGTGAAACCCAGGCGCGAGATCGCACCCGACATGTCGATGACATCCTGCCCGTTGCCGAAGCCCGACACCACGGCGCCGTTATCCTGGCGCCAGCCCACGCTGGTCGCGCCGCCCATGAAACTCGGTGCCACGGACCATTGATCGCTCTGGCGCATGTTCGACGTCGCGTTCGCCCAGCTCACATTGCCGTAGGAATAGTTCCCGGTGGTCTGCTCCAGCGCGGCGGCCTCGGCGGCGTTCTGCGCCGGCGCAAGCATCGAGGTCGCCTGGCCCGCGATCGACATGGCGCCCCGCGCGAGACCAGCAGCCAGGAAAGGGATGCTCATCAGCATGAA
>DASVOL010000184.1:0-2862 GCA_036383375.1 Bradyrhizobium sp.
TGGCTGTGGGCGCGCGGCTATGAGGGCGGCGGACCGCATCTCGATCTGTTGCGGCGGGTGTCGCACTGGCTGATGAAGCAGCCCGATCTCGACGAAGAGGCGCTGCGCATGCAGGTGCAGGGCAAGGACCTCATGGTGGTGCGGCAGACCATGGCCGACACCGTCGCGCCGGTCACCGTGACGTCGCCGAGCGGCGCCACGCATGAACTGACCCTGACCGCCGGCGATCCGGGCGAGTGGCGCGCGACGCTGCCCGCCAGCGAGCTCGGCCTGTGGCAGGCCACCGACGGCACGCTGAAGGCGCTGATCAATGTCGGCCCGACCAACCCGAAGGAATTCTCGGAAGTCACCTCGACCACCGACATGCTGAAGCCGCTGGCGCAGGCGACCGGCGGCGACGCACGGCGCATCGTCGACGGATCGAGCCTCGACATGCCGCGCATCGTACCGGTGCGCGCGTCGACGATCTTCCGCGGCGACGGCTGGCTCGGCGTCAAGATGCGCGACGCCAGCGTGGTCAAGGGCGTCGGCGTGCTGCCGATGTTCGCCGGCCTGGTCGGCCTGCTGCTGTTGCTCGGCGCATTCGCGGCAACCTGGCTGCGTGAGGGACGCTGAGACCAGTAGCGCTCAATTTCCAATTGAGCCCGTTGCTTCAATCACACACCAGCAACGGATCGACACAGTGCGACTGAACCACCGTTGACATCGCGACCACCCTCCGATGTTATAATGTAACATCGGACGGCTGGGGAATGAGCGCCGTCCCGATGGGTGGGGTTCAATCGGCGTGAAGTGGTTCCGCAGACACATCAAGACTGGTTCGCGGCTGGCGCTGTTCGCGCTCGCCGTCCAGTTCGTGCTGTCGTTTGGGCACTTCCACCCGATTGCGGCCGCGCAAGCGGCACCGGCGGTGCAGGCCGGCCTGTCGCTGCTCGACCTCGCCTATATCGGGACCTCGGCGACGCCGGACCTCGCGGTCCAGGTGACCGGGACCGAGCCGCCCGCGAGGCACGACAACGACCGCCATCCGGCGGATAATTGCGCGATCTGCACTGTCATCTCGCTCGCGAGCAGCATGCTGTTCACGGCGCCGCCGCTGCTCCTGCTGCCCGAAGCCGTCGAGCTTCTGTTCCGCACCACCAATGCCGAATTCGTCCATCTGAAATCGGCGCCCGCGGCGTTCCACTCCCGCGCACCTCCCTTGTCCTGACATCGACTGATTGCTGCACGCCCTGAGCGGACGGCCGCGCCACAGTTGCGGCCCGCTCCGCCAAGGCAAATCGGGATCGATCCGTCATTTCGACGGGACTGGATCAGGACTTGGATCGGGACAATGACACTTCAGAAGAAACGAGCACTCCACATCGGAGGCGCGAGCTGGCTGCTGCTCGGCGCAATGCATGGCAGCGCACTGGCCGATGACACGCCGACGCAACTCCCTGACATCACCGTGACGGCGCCAAGCCCGATCCAGCGGCATCGGACTGTGCCAACGCGCGCGCCGGTTCATGTCGTCCGGGCTACATCTGGCCGCAACCGCGAACGCGCCCCAGCCGCGCAAGCAGCGCCAGCACCGCAGCAGGGCGTGCTGCCTGTCGTCACCGACCAATTCGCGACGGTTACCGTGGTGCCCAATGAGGAACTGCGGCGCTCCGGCGGCGCGACGCTCGGCGATCTGCTGTTCTCGAAGCCTGGGATTACCGGCTCAAGCTTCGCGCCCGGCGCATCGAGCCGGCCGATCATCCGCGGCCTCGACGTCAACCGCGTCGGCATTGTCGAGAATGGTCTCGGCGGCGGCGGCGTCTCGGATCTCGGCGAAGATCATTTCGTGCCGATCGATCCGTTCTCAACCAACCAGATCGAGGTGGTGCGCGGCCCGGCTGCACTACGTTATGGCTCGACCTCGATCGGCGGCGTCGTCAGCGCCACCAACAACCGGATTCCCGAAGCGATGCCGGCCTGCGCGGCGGCGCCGTTCCAGAGCTACGGATTGCCGGTGAAGGCGCCGCTGGCCGACACAGGCGCGCCCGGTTGCCTCAATGTCGAGACGCGCACGTCGGTGAGCTCGGTCAATCGCGGCGTCGAGGGCGGCATGCTGCTGGACGCCGGCGGCAACAATGTCGCCGTGCATGCCGATGTCTATGGCCGCACCAGCAGCGATTACAGCATCCCGAGCTATCCGTATCTGTTCGACCAGACCCGGCCGGTGAACGGCCGCCTGCCGAACTCGGCGACGCAGTCGGACGGTGCCTCGGTCGGCGCGTCCTATTTCTTCCAGGGCGGCTATATCGGTGCGTCGATCACCCAGAACGACTCGCTCTACCACATCCCCGGCATCGACGGCTCCGATCACCGGACCCGGATCGACGCGCATCAGACCAAGATCGCCGTCAAGGGCGAGTACCGGCCCGATGCGGCTGCGATCGACGCCGTGCGGTTCTGGGTCGGCGCGACCGACTATCGGCACAACGAGCTCGGGCTTGCCGATCCGGCCGACCTGTTCAGCGACGGCGTGCGCCAGACCTTCACCAGCAAGGAGCAGGAGGCCCGCGTCGAGGTGCAGATGATGCCGTTCAACGCGCGCTTCGCCACGGTGACCACGGCGTTCGGCCTGCAGGGCGGACACCAGGAGCTGACCGCGCCGAGCCCGGACAACCCGGGCACACTGTTCAACGGCTTGTGGAATCCGAACAACAACAACCGCATCGCGGGCTATGTGTTCAACGAGTTCAAGTTCACGGACCAGACCAAAGCACAGGTCGCCGGCCGCATCGAGCATGTCGAGCTGCACGGATCGACGCCGGATTTCCCGGCCGACTTCCTGCCGGACGGCGCGCCGCAAAGCTCGGTTTCACGCAATCC
>DASVOL010000185.1:0-7481 GCA_036383375.1 Bradyrhizobium sp.
GGCGCGCAGGCCATGGTTCTGGACGCGAACATCAACCGGTAGATGCCGTGGCGCTCGAGCCCGAAGGCCAGCGCAGCCTGGGCAAAGCGCGACAGTTTCGAGCCCTTGCCGGGCTGCGCGATCGCCTCGCGCATGATTACGTTGAACTGCCGGAATGCTTCCGCGGTCACCGCCTCCAGCAGCGCTTCGCGGTCGGCGAAATGCCGGTACGGCGCCGGCTGCGAGACGCCGAGCTGCTTGGCCAGCGCCTTGATGCTGATCGCTTCGGGACCACCGAGTTCGACCTCGCGCAGCGCGGCCTGGATCAGCGCCTCCCGGAGGTCGCCATGGTGGTAGGTTTTGAACGACTTACGAACGATTTGTCCCATCGAGATGCTGATCACCGGTCGGCCAAGCTATAGCGGATACGCCACAATAGCGACATCGGGCGTTCAGGTCACTTCCATCCGCGGACGAGACGTCCATTGGCAATTAACCGCAAAACCGGCAAGCGCGTCCATTGGAAAGTCTGTCAAGATCACCCGGGGACTCTGACTTGCTTAACGGGTTCCCGGCCGGGTCCAAACGGCCGAAGGGCTCCGGATTCCGCACGCGAGGCGGCCATCATGCCCGGCCGCCAGCAACGATGCGGATTGTAGCCGCGGGGGTCGCGGGGCCAGCACGGCACCAGGCCGTGGAGCGCGCGGGGCAGCGCGCTCCTCGCTCCGACGTCGTCAAGCGTTGGCGCCGCCGTCGACGGTGAGACCGGCGCCATTGATCGAGCCGGCTTCGGGACCGGCGACAAACGCGACCAGGGCAGCGACGTCATCGGCCTTGCCGTAGCGCTTGATCGCCATGCGCGCGCGCTGCGCCTCGGCCTGCTCGCCATCGGCCGGGTTCATGTCGGTGTTGGTGGAGCCGGGATGGACGATGTTGACCGTGATGCCACGGCCGCCGAGGTCGCGGGCCAGGCCCTGGGTCCAGGCAATCAACGCCGACTTGCTCATCGAATAGAGGCTCATGCCGGCATCGGGCACCCGGCTGGCGAGGTTGCTGCCGATGTTGATGATGCGGCCGCCCTCGCCCATGTGGGCGACCGCGGCCTGCGATGCGACCACGACCGCCCGCACGTTCACGGCCAGCGTGGCGTCGATATCCTCCAGCGTGACGGCATCGATCGACCCGCCGCCGCGGAAGATGCCGGCATTGTTGACCAGGATATCGAGACCGCCGAACGCCTTGGCGGCTGCGTTGACCGCGTCGCGCACGGCGCTGGCGTCCGCGCTGTCCGCCTGCAGCGCCAGCGCACGGCGGCCCTGTTGCCTGATCTCCGCTCCGACCGTTTCGGCGCGATCCGCCGAGCGTTCATAGGTGATGGCGACGTCGGCGCCTTCGGCGGCAAGACGCCTGGCGATGGCTGCACCGATGCCGCGGCTTCCGCCGGTGACGAGGGCGCGTTTTCCCTGCAGGGACTGGGTCATGTTCGGCTCATTCGTTGGTGGCGATATATCTGTAACGATCGACACAGAATTAGGAAGCTTGCGTTGGCACGTCAAGTTAATTATTTAGTGATCGACACAGAAATGGACGGACCAATGGCTGAACGTGGCCGCCCCCGGAATTTCGACAAAGACGCCGCTCTGGCGCGCGCGATGGAGGTGTTTTGGCTGAGGGGCTATGAGGGCGCCTCGATGGCTGACCTCACCTCGGCGATGGGTATTGCCTCGCCCAGCCTGTACGCTGCCTTCGGCAGCAAGGAGGACCTGTTCCGCAAGGCGCTCGACTATTACGTGGCGAGCGAAGGTGGACTGATCTGGGGTGCCGTAACCGAGACGCACACCGCCTATCAGGCCGTGGAAACCTTCCTGATGCAGACCGCGCGCGTCTTCACCCGCCGCTCACGCCCGCCCGGTTGCCTGGTGGTATTGTCGGCGCTGCATCCGAACGAACATTCCGAGACCGTGCGGCGCGAGCTCGTGCAGCGGCGCGCGCAGGCGGTGACGGAGCTGCGCGAACGTCTGCGCCAGGGCGTCGAGCGCCGCGAGATCTCACCCGCGGCCGACCTCGACGCGATCGCCCAATACTACGTCACGGTGCAGCAGGGCATGTCGATCCAGGCGCGCGACGGCGCGACCCGGAAGCAGCTCGAGCAGATCGCCGCCGCCGCCCTCGCCGCCTGGGGCCCGCTCACCGCGCCGACGGCGCGCAAGCATCAAGGGAGCGCGTCTCCCACGAGTGCATCGGCTCGTTCGACGCCGATCCGGGTCTCTCGCGAGCTACATCCAGCCGGCTTCGGAAAGAAATCCCGGAACCTGATCGAGTGCGGCGGCAACCTTGTTCGGGGAGTAGTCGGGCAACGGCTGACGGCCCGTGCCGCGGTCGATCCAGATCGCCCGGAAGCCGAGATCGCGGGCCGCGGCGAGGTCGAGATGCGGGCTGGCGCACACATGGACGAGTTGCGGCTTGTCGATTCCGAGCGACGCCCAGGCATATTCGAATGTTTCGCGGGATGGCTTGTAGGCTTGGGCCTGCTGCGCGGTGATGACCCGATCGATGTGCCCGCCAAGCTGCGCGACGTTCCCGGCGATGATCGCATCGTCGGTGTTCGAGATGATCGCCAGCTTGAAGCCCGCGGCCTTCAGATGGCCGAGCGTGGCGACGACTTCCGGAAAGGGCGGCATCTTGCCGATCGACGAGGTCAGGATCTCCGCATCGTTTGGATCCGAGGGCAGTGACAACTCGGTCATGGCGGCTCCGAGCGCCCTCGCCGTCACCTCCCTGAACGACAGATGCGGGCGGCTCCGCTCCAGGGCATGTTCGTGGCGATCAAACACCGAGATGAACGCGCGCGGCTCGATTCGCGATCCGGAGCGGGCCAGAATTCGATTGGTCGCCGCGATCAGGCCCTCATCCCATTGGATCAACGTCCCATAGCAATCGAACGTCAGCCAGTCCGGACGCGGGCCTGTGAGTGTCATCGCCAATCCCCTCTACCGTCGCGGTGAGGTTGACGCTTCCTCACGTCATTTGGAAATTAAATTCCGCAATGACGTCGATCGAATATCCAAATGACGATACCCAGCGGTGGGACGCGCGCAGTTTTCGCTTGACGCGCAAGCGCGACGATAATGTAATATGCTATAACTTGGTGACCCGGTTAAGAGGCCGGCCGCCCAAGCAAGCTGGAACTTGCATAAGCTACAATGAGGAACCCGGCGCGCTCCACCTGTGCGCCAGAGCCGAGGGAGAGTGCTTGCATGTCCAAGCTCAAAATCCGCGTCGACCAGGACAAGTGCCAGGGTCACGCCCGCTGCAAATCGCTCGCCCCCGAACTGTTCGAGCTCGACGAATACGGCAACGCCCATGAAGTTGGCGACGGAACCGTTCCGACCGGGCTCGAGGACAAGGCCTGGCTCGCGCAGACCAACTGCCCGGAAATCGCGATCGAAGTCACCGAGGAATAGCAGCCAGCAGGGATGGCCGCGTGCCTCCCGTTGAGCCGGCCAGCATTTGATCGAACGAGAAGGAAACGTGCCGATGTCCGATTCCCCGTCCGCAAGCTTTCTGCCCGAACATCCCCCGGTCACCGACTGGGTCCATGATTTCGACCATACCGATCCGGTCTGGACCGACGACCCGTTCCCGATCTGGGAGACGCTGCGCGCGGCTTCGCCGGTCGTGCATACTGAGCGCTTTCTCGGCTGCTACATGCCGACCACCTATCAGGCGGTGAAGGAGATCGCCTACGACACCGAGCATTTCTCCTCGCGCCGCGTCATCGTGCGCGACGTTCGCCCCGAGATCTCGGCCCGCGCGCCGCCGATCACCTCCGATCCGCCGGAGCACAAGCCCGCCAAGCAGGTGCTGCTGCCGCCCTTTACGCCGGACGCGATGAAGCGGCTGGAGCCGCGGGTTCGCGCGATCTGCAACGAGCTGATCGACGCATTCATCGCCGACGGCCATTGCGACGCCGCGGCGCGCTACACCAAGCACATCCCGGTGCGCGCCATCGCACACATGTTGGGAATTCCCGAGAAGGACGGCGACCTCTTCATCAAGTGGATCCACCAGATCCTCGAGCTCGGCATCAAGGACGAGAACGAGATGATGGGCGGCGTGCGCGAGATGACCGGCTATTTCATGACCCATCTCGAGCAGCGCAAGCTTCAGCCGGGCGACGATCTGATCTCGCAGCTGCTGCGGGCCAAGGGCCCGGGCGGCCAGCCGCTGACCGACGAGCACGTGCTCGGCTCGCTGCGGCTGCTTTTGATCGCCGGCATCGACACCACCTGGAGCGCGCTCGGCTCCTCGCTCTGGCACCTCGCCAAGACGCCCGCCGATCGCGAGCGCCTGGTCGCGGAGCCGGCGCTGATCCCGACCGCGATCGAGGAATTCCTGCGCGCCTATTCGCCGGTGACGATGGCGCGCGAGGTGATGAAGGAAACCACCATCTCCGGCTGCCCGGTCAAGGCCGGCAACATGGTGCTGCTGTCGTTCCCCGCGGCCAACCGCGACCCCGCCATGTTCCCCGATGCGGACAAGGTGGTGATCGACCGCAAGGAGAACCGCCACGCCGCCTTCGGCCTCGGCATCCACCGCTGCGTCGGTTCCAACCTGGCCCGGATGGAGATGCAGGTGGCGATCGAGGAGTGGCTGAAGCGGATTCCGGATTTCCGCCTCGACCCGGCCGGCAAGGTCACCTGGTCGGAAGGCACGGTGCGCGGCCCGCGTCAACTGCCCGTCCTGTTCGGCAAGAAGGCCTAAAGGAACAGGACAGCAGTTACATCGCACCACGCAAATGAGTTAGGTTGCCCCGGAATCGCGCCAGAGAATCCGGGGAGGCCTGCCAATGTCCGAACAAACCGCTCAATCCGCGAGCGATCATCTCGACATCCATGACGTCGAGCGGCGGGTCAAGGCGATCTTCATCGGCTCGGTCGGCAATCTCGTCGAGTGGTACGATTTCTACGCCTACACCGCGTTCGCCCTGTATTTCGCGCCGGCGTTCTTCCCGCACAGCGATCCGGTGGTGCAGCAGCTCAATGCCGCGGTGCTGTTTGCCGCGACCTTCCTGATGCGCCCGCTCGGCGGCTGGCTGTTCGGCTACATCGCCGACCGTTATGGCCGGCGGCTGTCGCTGACGCTCTCGGTGGTCTGCATGTGCTTCGGCTCGCTGATCATCGCAGTGACGCCGACCTACGCCACCATCGGCATTGCGGCCCCGGCGATCCTGGCGCTCGCCCGCATCATCGAGGGCCTGAGCCTCGGCGGCGAGTACGGCGCCAGCGCCACCTATCTCAGCGAGGTCGCCGACGCCAAGCATCGCGGCTTCTATTCGAGCTTCCAGTACGTCACGCTGATCGGCGGCCAGCTCACCGCGATCATCGTGCTGCTGCTATTGCAAAAGGTGTTCCTGACGCCGGACGAGCTGAAGGCCTGGGGCTGGCGGATTCCGTTCGTGATCGGCGCCATGCTGGCGATCTTCGCGGCGGTGATGCGGCGCGGCCTGCACGAGACGGAGGCGTTCGAGGAGGCCAAGAAGGTCTCCAAGCCGACCGGCTCGATCGTCGGCCTGTTGAACTATCCGCGCGAATTGCTGCTGGTGGTCGGCCTCACCGCCGGCGGCACCGCGGCGTTCTACACCTTCACCACCTACATGCAGACCTTCGTGAAACTGTCGGTCGGCCTCACCGAGGACCAGACCACCTTCGTGATCTTCGGTTCGCTGATCTTCGCGACCTTCCTGCAGCCGATCTATGGCGCACTGTCCGACCGGATCGGCCGCAAGCCGCTGTTGATCTTCTTCGGCGTCGTCGGCACGCTGGCGACGATCCCGATCCTGACCGCGCTGAAGGAGACCAAGTCGCCCTTCATCGCTTTCCTCCTGATCTGCGGCGCCTGGATCTTCGTCGCCGGCTACACCTCGATCAATGCGATCGTGAAGGCCGAGCTGTTCCCGACCAATGTCCGTGCGCTCGGCGTCGGCCTGCCCTACGCCATCACGGTGTCGATCTTCGGCGGCACTGCGCCCGCGGTCGCGCTCTATTTCAAGAGCATCGGGCATGAGGATTGGTTCTATTATTATCTCAGCGGCATGATCTTCCTGTCGCTCCTGATCTACTCGACCATGCGCGACACCAAGCACGACTCCGCGATGCACCGCCACGAATGATGGCGCAACACCGATGACCGACGACGCCGAGCCACCCGAGAGCAAGCTGACGCGCAGCAAGCAGCGCTGGGCGCGCGAGGGCAAATTCCTCACCGGCAAGGTTACTCGGCCGGAGGAGCAGCGCCTGCCACCGGGCCAGCATCTGACCGCGGACTGGCCGGTGCTCGATCTCGGGCTGCTGCCGAACGTGACGCGGGAGCGCTGGCGGCTCGACGTCTACGGCGCGGTCGAGCAGACGATCTACTGGACCTGGCCGCAATTCGCGGCGCAGCCGCAGACCCGGTTCGTCTCCGACATTCACTGCGTCACCACCTGGTCGCGCTACGACAATCAATGGGAGGGGCTTTCGACCCGCGACCTGCTCGCAGCCTGCCAGCCGCGCGAGGACGCCCGGTTCGTCGCGCTGCATTCGTATGACGGCTATACGACGAACCTGTCGCTCGAGGATTTCGCCGCCGAGGACGCGCTGCTCGCCCATAGCTGGTCGGGCAAGCCGCTGGAGCAGGAGCATGGCGGCCCGGTGCGGCTGGTGGTGCCGCATCTCTATTTCTGGAAGAGTGCGAAGTGGCTGCAACGCATCGAATTCCTGACCGAGGATGCGCCCGGCTTCTGGGAAGTGCGCGGCTATCACAATCGCGGTGATCCCTGGGCCGAACAGCGCTATTCTGGCGACTGACACCCAACACAATGATGGAGCCTGCCCGTGCCGCATGAACGCTTTCAATTCACCGGTGTGGGCGGCCATCAGCTCGCCGCAGCACTCGATACGCCGGATGGCCCGATCAAGGCCTATGCGCTGTTCGCGCACTGCTTCACCTGCGGCAAGGATGTGCTGGCGGCCAAGCGCATCGCGGTTGCCCTTGCTGCGAAGGGCATCGCCACGCTGCGGTTCGACTTCACCGGCCTCGGCTCCAGCGAAGGCGATTTCGCCAATTCGACGTTCACATCGAACGTCGCCGATCTCGTCCGCGCCGCCGACCATCTGCGCGAGACCCGCAAGGCGCCCGCGATCCTGATCGGTCACAGCCTCGGCGGCGCCGCGATCCTCGCGGCCGCAGGCCGGATTCCCGAGGCGAAGGCGGTGGCGACCATCGCCGCGCCGTCCGATCCCGTCCATGTCACGCATTTTTTCAAGGACCGGATCGAGGACATCCGCGCGCAAGGTGAAGGCGAAGTGTCGCTCGCCGGGCGCCCGTTCCGCATCAAGCGCGAATTCCTCGACGACGTCGCCGAGCAGAATTTGATGGCGCAGGTCAAGCAGCTGCACAAGGCGCTGCTGGTCATGCACTCGCCGACCGACGACACCGTCGGCATCGACAACGCCACCAAT
>DASVOL010000186.1:0-15576 GCA_036383375.1 Bradyrhizobium sp.
TATGTTATAACATTACATATGGCGAATACCGCATGCCCCGCCGCCGCCTGTCCCTCCAGCAACTGTTTGATCTCGATGCAAAAACTCCCCGTCACCATCTTGTCCGGCTTCCTCGGGGCTGGAAAGACCACTTTGCTGAACCACGTCCTGAACAACCGCCACGGGCTGAAGGTTGCGGTGATTGTGAACGACATGAGCGAGGTGAACATCGACGCCGACCTCGTCCGCGATGGCGGTGCGAACCTGTCCCGGACTGACGAAAAACTGGTCGAGATGAGCAATGGCTGCATCTGCTGCACTCTGCGCGACGATCTGCTGAAGGAGGTGCACGCGCTCGCCGAGAGCGGCCGCTTCGACTATCTGCTGATCGAATCGACCGGCATTTCCGAGCCGCTGCCGGTCGCCGCGACCTTCGAGTTTCGCGACGGGGACGGCAACAGCCTCTCCGATGTCGCGCGGCTCGACACCATGGTCACAGTGGTCGACGCCGCCAATCTGCTGAAGGACTATGCCTCGACCGATTTCCTCAGCCAGCGTGGCGAGGCGCTCGACGGCGACAAGCGCACCTTGGTCGATCTCCTGGTCGAGCAGATCGAATTCGCCGACGTCGTCGTCCTCAACAAGGTCGACGCCGCGACGCCGGCTGAGCGTGCGGCGGCGGCGACCATCGTACGTGCGCTCAATCCCGACGCGGATCTCGTCGAGGCGAACTTTGCCAAAGTCCCGTTCGACCGCGTGCTCGATACCGGCCGCTTCGACCATGAGCGGGCGCAGCAGCACCCGCTCTGGCACAAGGAGCTCTACGGTTTTGCCGAGCATGTGCCGGAGACCGAGGAATACGGCATCACGAGCTTCGTCTATCGCGCACGGCGGCCGTTCGATCCGGTGCGGTTTCACGGCTTCCTGCGCGAGAGCTGGCAAGGCGTGATCCGCGCCAAGGGCCATTTCTGGATCGCGACGCGTCCGGACTGGTGCGGCGAGATGAGCCAGGCCGGCGCGATCGTCCGCACTGAAGGCCTTGGCTCGTGGTGGGCCGCGATCCCGCGCGAGCGCTGGCCGGATCATCCGGACTGGCGGCTGATGATGCAGCGGAGCTGGAACGATCTCTACGGCGATCGGCGGCAGGAGCTCGTCTTCATCGGCTCCGGCATGAACGAAGACGACATCCGCCGCCGTCTCGACGCCTGTCTCATCGCGGGCAGACCGGGAATGGACCCGCAGGCCTGGGCAAAACTGAGCGATCCGTTTCCGCCGTGGAGACGAGCGGACGAGGCAGCGTGAGGAGATAGAGATGCGCCCTCTATCCCCGTCATCCTGAGGTGCGAGCGGAGCGAGCCTCGAAGGATGAATCGGTCTCGGATGTATTCAAGGGGCACCGCTCGTGGCGACAGTCGGGCCGTCGACCCTTCGAGACGCGCGCCAAGGCGCGCTCCTCAGGGTGACGGTGACGGAGGGCGCGGGCTCCGAGGGAAAACTCGGTCCCATTCCGCCGCGTATCTGCTAGAGAGTCTTGCACAGGCGGAAACAACACGGCGTTGCGATGGCTGGCGGCAGCGAGGTCTTCTACGGCGGCATTCCGGTGTTTCGCGGCTTCGCGCGCCTGATGGATCCGGCGCTGTATGCGCCGCTGCCCGATGACTGGACGGTCGGCGTCGCCGATATCGTCGAGTCGACCAAGGCGATCGCGGCGCAGCGCTACAAGGCGGTCAACATGGCCGGCGCTGCGGTGGTTGCCTCCGTCACCAATGCGCTCGATGGCCGTGAATTCCCCTTCGTGTTCGGCGGCGACGGCGCGAGCTTCGCGGTCGCGCCGGCCGATCTCGACAAAGCGCGCGAAGCGCTGGCCGCGACCGCGCGCTGGGTGCGCGATGACCTTGACCTCGTGCTGCGGGTGGCGCTGGTGCCGATGTCAGCGATCCGTGCCGCGGGTGTCGATGTGCGCGTCGCGCGCTTCGGGCCGTCGGCCAATCTGTCCTACGCGATGTTCTCCGGCGGCGGTCTTGCATTCGCCGACGCCGCGATGAAGCGCGGCGCGTTCGCGGTCGATCCGGCACCTGAGGGCACGCAGCCCGATCTGTCCGGCCTGTCCTGCCGCTTCGAGGTGATGCCGTCTGCGCGTGGCGTTATCCTCTCGGTGCTGGTGCTGCCGGCGAAGGATGCCGATCCGGCTGCCTTCCGCAAGGTGATCGAGGACATCGTGGTGCGGATCGAGAAGAGCCCCGACGCCGGACGGCCGGTGCCGCCGGGTGGCCCCCCGCTGCGTTGGCCACCACAGGGGATGGAGTACGAGGCGCGTGCGCGGCGCGGCGGCTCGCTCGTCCTGCGTCGTGCCACGGTGCTCGCGTTCACGCTGTGGGCCTATACGCTGATGCGGTTCAATATTCCGGTCGGCAAGTTCGTGCCGAAAAACTATGTGCAGCAGCTCGTCGAGAATTCCGACTTCCGCAAATTCGACGACGGCCTGCGCATGATCCTGGATTGCACGCCGGAGCTTGCCGCCGAGCTCGAGCAGCGCCTGGTTGCCGCAGCCGCGCAGGGCATCGTGCGCTACGGCCTGCACGAGCAGGATGCCGCGATGATGACATGCTTCACGCCCTCGGTGATGCGCGCCGACCACGTCCACTTCATCGATGGCGCCCGCGGCGGCTACGCCTCCGCCGCCACCGTGTTGAAGACGCGTGCGGGGTAGCGCTGATCAAGCGGCAAACTCGGTGCACCTCCGCTTGCGGGGGGAAGGGCGCAGCTCCTCCGCGGTTACTGCTCGGCCAAGAATTACTTCCCGACGCGCGTCCAGGTCTCGCCGCCGCAGAGTGCGCCGACGCAGCCTTCGACGCGCAGCGTGCTCTCGCCGGTGACCGAGATGCTGCTCGCATAAGTGCCGCCATCGTCGGCATTGTAGATCTGGCCCGACCATTTGCCTGCGGCGACGGGCTGCATGCCGGAGAACAGCGGCAGCCCGATGATCGGCCGGTTGGCCAGCGATGGATTGGGATTCTTGTTGTCGACCTGCGGCTTGCCGGTCATCGGATCGATCGGGTCGCGCAGGCTCACCACCACGCCGCAGATTCCGCCGCCGCATTTGCTGACCTTGACGCGGGCATCGCCGGCCTGGGTCTGCCAGACGCCGAAGGGCTCAGGCGCGCCCTGCGCATGCGCGGCAGGCACTGCGAGTGCCGTCGCAATGATTGCGATCACGAATCCGAATTTGCAGGCCATGAAATGTTCCCCAAGAGGCCGGCCTGCATAACAAGTCGAAAGATTTCTGCAATGTAATAATCGCGCGATCAGGCGGGCGCGATCCGAAATTTTTTTTAGTATTTTTCCGAGACCGCCATGCTCCGGCAAGGCTCGGAAGGGTGGCGGCGCCTTGTCGCGTCCGAAAGCGCAACGCGAGCCTTGGCCCTCCGGGTCTAGCCCCAGCGGGTCAGCCGGATTGAGATGATTGTGGCAAGGCCGAACGCCGCCATCGCAGCTCCGACCAGCGCAAACAGCGTCCACGCCGGGGCGCTCGCAGCGGCGAGCCACCAGCCGCCGATGCCGACCAGTAACAGGCGGATGGTCCCGGCCAGCACCGGCCCGCCGACCTTCGCCGCGCCTTGCGAGGAAAAATACAGGCAGACGCCGACGCCGAAGAAGCCGAATCCCGGGCCGGCCAGTGCGAAATAGGACGAGGCGGCGGCAGTCACGCCGGGATCGGTGGTGAACAGAGCGATCCACAGCGTCGGCTTGAGGGCGACCACGAAGCCGACCAATCCGACGACAAGTCCGGCGACCGTGCCGGCGGTCCACGCCACCTTGCGGGCCCGCGTCACCAGTCCCGCACCGATGGCCATGCCGACCATCGGCACCGAGGCGACGCCGACCGCGAATGCGATCGGGATCAGCAGGAATTCCAGCCGCGAGCCCATGCCGTATCCGGCCAAGGTCTCGGTGCCGAAGCCCGCCAAGATCTTGGTGAAGATCAGGATCGTCAGCACGCTCTGCAGCGGTGACAGGCAGGAGATCGCGCCGACCTTGAGGATGTCGAGGAACATCGCGCGCTGGAAGCTGAACGCGGCGAAGTCGAGCTTCAACCGGCTCCGGCCGGAGGCGAGATACCAGGCGAGGAAGATCGCACCGCACGTGAAGGCGGTGAGCTGGCCCGCGGCGACGCCGCGCATGCCGAGGCTCGGCATGCCGAGCAGCCCGAGGCCGAACACGCCGCCGACCGCGATCTGGATCATCGACACGGTGATCAGCGTCATCGAGGGGATGCGCATGTCACCGGTGCCGCGCACGACGGAGGCGAGCGTGTTGACCAGCCAGATCGAGATCGCGCCGGAGAACAGCACCTGCGAGTAATGCATCGATTGTTCGAGCACGCCGCCGCGTCCGCCGAGCAGTGCATAGAAGGTGCGGCCGAAACCCAGCATCATCACGGTGAAGAACAATCCGGCGCACCCACCGATGATTGCCGCATGCAGCGCCAGGTCGGCGGCGCGGTCGCGGTCGCCAGCGCCGAGCGCGCGGCTGATCGCCGACGAGACGCCGCCGCCCATCGCGCCGGCCGACATCATCTGTGTCAGCATCGCGAACGGAAACACCAGCGCGATGCCGGCCAGCGGCTCGGTGCCGAGCCGGCCGATATAGGACGTCTCGGCGACCGCGACCAGGGTCGAACCGAACATCGCGATGGTGTTGGGGACCGCGAGCCGCAGCAGCGTCGGCAGGATAGGCGCCGTCAACAGATGATCGACCGGTACCGCAGGCGTGGCCGCGGTCGAGTTGATGTCGTCGATCGAGGCATCGATGGTCATGCGTCACGGCTCACTTCGGAAGCGGGGCGCACTGCAATTCGACGCCAGTGGACCAGGCTCGCAATCAATAAATGATGATCAACATGTTACGTGTTCGCGCCGATGCTCGCCACCCGCGCCCGCGCAGGGGTCACCACGGCAGGCCGCATAGGTCGATCTTGCCTTGGCGCGGCGCGCGGACGATGTCGTTGACGAACGGCGCCATCGCCTCGAAGCGGATCTGCCCGGAAGGTTGTTCGCAAGTCACCTCACCGGCGAAGGGATGCCAGCCGCGCGCCTGATAGAATGCGAAATTGTGCGGCTCGCAGAATAAGATTGCAAATTTCACCGCGTCATTGGCACGAATGGTGTGCACGGCGGCATCTAGCGCGAGCGACGCATAGCCGCGCCGCCGGCAGTCCTCGCGGGTCGCGACCCCGCCGATGCCGCCGACATGCACCTTGTGGCCATTCCAGGTGATCGTCCGGAAGTAGATACCGACGTGGCACGCGAGCCCGCCGTCGTCAGGCGCATCGAGAAACACGCGCAAATCCGCGTGCGCCCATTTGATGTCCGCCCACTGCTTGTTCTTCATGATATCCGGGCTCCAGACCGCCCGGAGCAGCGGCTCGGCGCGCCGCCACGACGCATCTCCGTTGAGAATGTCGATTTCGATGCTCATCGCGTTGGGTCCTGGCCTGGTCTTCGGCTGCGCCGATCTGTCATACACGATCCGAAAATGCGGTGTTTCTCCGCCGTGGAACCTTCTATAAGGGGGACCCGTTAAGTGTAGTCTCCCACCCTCTGTTGGACATTACCCCATGACCTTCACGCTACCCGATCTGCCCTACGCCCACGACGCCCTTGCGCCCTACATGTCCAAGGAAACGCTGGAGTTTCACCACGACAAGCATCACCAGGCCTACGTCACCAACGGCAACAACGCGATCAAGGGGACCGAATTCGAAGGCAAGTCCCTCGAGGAGATCGTGAAGGGCTCGTTCGGCAAGAACGCCGCCGTCTTCAACAATGCCGGTCAGCACTACAACCACATCCACTTCTGGAAGTGGATGAAGCCGAATGGCGGCGGCAGCAAGCTGCCCGGCCGGCTGGAAAAGAAGATCAACGAGGATCTCGGCGGCTTCGAGAAGTTCAAGACCGACTTCGCCGCCGCTGGCGTCGGTCAGTTCGGCTCCGGCTGGGCCTGGCTACAGGTCAAGGGCGGCAAGCTCGAGATCGCCAAGACCCCGAACGGCGAGAACCCGCTGGTCCATGGCGCGGTGCCGATCCTCGGCGTCGACGTCTGGGAGCACTCCTACTACATCGACTACCGCAACCGCCGTCCGGACTACCTGAAGGCGTTCGTCGACAGCCTCGTCAACTGGGATTACGTCGACGAGCTGTTCGGCAAGGCCGGCTGATCATTCTGATCGCGCTTTCACGAAAGGCCCTTCACCCTCCCCTCCAGGGGAGGGTGAGCTTTTGAGCGGCGCGTACTGAGCTTCTCCACGCACCAGCGGGGGCATTGGTGGGTAACGCGGCAAGCTATCTCATCGTCTTTTTCGGCGGCGGCCTTGGTGCAACGTTGCGGCACCTGATCAACGTCACCTGCGCGCGCTGCATCGGCACCGCGTTTCCCTACGGCACCTTCATCATCAACATCACGGGCTCGACCGTGATGGGCCTGATCGCCGGCTATCTCGCCTTCAAGGGCGAGGCCTCGCAGCCCTGGCGGCTGTTCCTGATGACCGGCATCCTCGGCGGCTACACCACCTTCTCCGCCTTCTCGCTCGATGCCGCGCTGCTCTATGAGCGCGGCGAGGTCGGCCTTGCGGTGTTGTATGTCGCGGGCTCGGTAGCGTTGTCGATCGCGGGCCTGTTCGCCGGGCTCGCGATCGTGCGGCACCTGGCCTGAGCTTGAATCGCGCCTGATCCCCATCGTCGTCCTGGCGCCAGGACCCATTGCCCCAAATCCCAATCGTTAAGCGACGCTCGGGCCACGATCTGCTCCATCACCGAACGCGGTGCTGATGGGTCCTGGCCTTCGCCAGGACGACGCAGGCGAGGAGGTGCCCGCGGCCTCCATGCCGCGGCAATCCGTTCATCCCGGGAACCCGCCAACCGCCTCCGCCGCCGGCATTTCCCGCCTCCAAATTTCCCTTTGGTAACCTCGCCTTAACCATGATTAGCGTTTGGTTAGGGTCGGAATGCCGCGTGAAAAGCCCTCGTTTTGACATGTTGGCAGGGGAAGCAGGGCCCGGCTTTGGACGGGCCCCCCATGCGACAGATGCAAGAGGCTTTCGCGCAGTTTCGCCGCGCCTGATGCGGCCGTGGAATCGGTGCCGATTGGCGGCCCGCCTGATGGGGACACTTGCGTTGAGAGGATATTGCAGATGAATCCCGCCGACGTGGCTCAGTCAACTCTGCCACTGGCATCGAGCGATGTGTCGCTGATCGCGCTGTTCTGGCAGGCCCACTGGGTCGTCAAATGCGTGATGTTGGGACTTTTGTCCTGCTCCGTCTGGGTCTGGGCGATCGCGATCGACAAGATCCTGCTCTACGCCCGCACCAAGCGGGCGATGGACAAGTTCGAGCAGGCGTTCTGGTCCGGCCAGTCGATCGAGGAACTCTACCGGGCCCTTTCGGCCAAGCCGACCCAGTCGATGGCGGCCTGTTTCGTCGCGGCGATGCGGGAGTGGAAGCGCTCTTTCGAGAGCCAGTCACGGTCCTTTGCCGGCCTGCAGGCCCGGATCGAGAAGGTCATGAACGTCTCGATCGCCCGGGAGGTGGAACGGCTGGAACGGCGGCTGCTGGTGCTCGCCACCGTTGGCTCGGCCGGCCCCTTTGTCGGCCTGTTCGGCACCGTCTGGGGCATCATGTCGAGCTTCCAGTCGATCGCGGCCTCCAAAAACACCTCCCTGGCGGTGGTGGCGCCCGGTATCGCGGAAGCGCTGTTTGCCACCGCAATCGGCCTGATTGCCGCAATTCCGGCGACTATTTTCTACAATAAGTTCACCTCGGAGGTGAACCGGCAGGCCGCGCGCCTGGAAGGGTTCGCCGACGAGTTCTCCGCCATCCTGTCGCGTCAGATCGACGAGCGGGGCTGAGACTTATGATGGTCACGATGGTCACCCTTGTGAGCGCACGATCATGGCGATGAGCATGGCAGGGTCCGGCGGTAGCGGCAGACGCCGCCGCGGGCGCAAGCCGGTCATGGCCGAGATCAACGTCACGCCGATGGTCGACGTGATGCTGGTGCTGCTGATCATCTTCATGGTCGCGGCGCCGCTGATGACCTCGAACATCGACATCGACCTGCCGGTCGCGCCCGGCGGCAAGTCGCTCTCGTCGAACCAGCCGCCGCTGACGTTGTCGGTCAAGCGCACCGGCGGTGGCTGCAACTCGAATGTCGAGCTCTATCTCGGCGACGCGCCGATCACGGCCGCCGATTTTCCGGCCAAGATCAAGGCGATCGGGGACGCCCGGTCGGATGCCGAAAAAGTGGTCTATCTGCGTGGCGACAAGGACGTCTGTTACACGGACATGATGAAATTGCTCGGGGAAGTCCGGGCCGCGGGATTCAAGGCGAATATCGTCATCATCCCGGAAGGTGGATAGTGCCAATGTACGGTAGGGCACGGGGAAGCCTGATTTGAAGGTCAAGGTCGACAAGACTCTGGCGGCATCGATCGTCCTGCACGTCCTCGTGATCGGGTGGGGCCTCGTATCGTTTTCGACCAGGGCGTACGTGATGCCGGAAGAGGACACGGTCGCGGTCGACGTGATCGACGCCAATCAGCTCTCCAAAGCCATGGCCGGCCAAAAGGACGGCAAGAAGGAAAATCCGAAGCCGCTGGTCGAGAAGGTCGCCGAAGCCAAGCCGGTGGACGATGCCGTCGGTAAGATCGACGACAAGAAGCCGCCGGTTGTGACCGACACCGCGCCTGCGCCGACGCCGAAGGTCGAGAAGCCGGAAGACAAGAAGCCGGATCCGCCGAAGAAGGTCGAGAACAAGCCGAAGGAAGATCCGAAGCCGGTCGAGAAGAAACCCGACCCGGAGAAGCCCGACCCGATCGCGGAAGCGATCAAGAAGGAAGAGAAGAAGCCGCCGCCGAAGCCTGTCGCACAGGCGGCGAAGCCGCCGCCGGAGCAGAAGCCGAAGGACCGCGTGTTCGATCAGAGCAAGATCGCAGCGCTGCTCGACAAGCGTGACCCAACGCGAGCGTCGATGACTGGCGATGCGCTAAACGCCAACGCCGCACTCGGCACGGCGAAGGGCAAGGCCGCCGACAACTCCGCGACCTGGGGGGCGATGTTCAAGCAGCAGGTCGAGCGTTGCTGGAAGAAGCCCTATGGCGGCATCGAGGCACAGCAGACCGAGGCCGTTTTCGAGATCAAGCTGAACCGTGAGGGCAGGCTCGAAGCGCCGCCGGTGCCGGAAGGCACGCCGGGAACGCCCTATTTGCGCGTCTATCAAGAGAGCGCGCTGCGGGCGATCATCGAATGCCAGCCGTATAAACTGCCGGCCGCCTTCTTCGAGGAATGGAAGTATTTCGCGCCGGTGTTCACAGAACGGAAGACCTGAGGACAACCGCGGCGCCTGGCCAACGGCAAGCAAAAGTTACCGACAATGACCAACACGAATGATTTGCGGACCATGAAATTTCGCCTCGACCGTCGACAGATGATCTCCGGAATTGCGGCCCTCGGCGCGCTTGCGGGAACCCGGAGCGCTTTCGGGCAGACTGGTCCGAAGCGAATTCCGATTCCGGAAGGCGAGTTTGCGCCGGTGCCGATCGCAATCCCGAACTTTGCTGCTGGCACACCCGGCGACGCCGAAGTCGGTGTCGGCGTCACGCAGGTGATCACCAACAATCTCAAGCGCAGCGGTTTGTTCGCACCGATTGATCAGGCTGCCTATCTCGAGAAGCAGATCAACATCGACGCGGCGCCTAACTTCAACAACTGGAAGAGCATCAACGCGCAGGCGCTGGTGACCGGCCGCATGACGCGTCAGGGCAACGGGCGCGTGAAGGCGGAATTCCGGCTCTGGGACGTCAACACCGGCCAGCAGCTCGCCGGCCAGCAGTACGACACCTCGGCCGAATACTGGCGGCGCATCGCGCACATCATCTCCGACCAGATCTACGAGCGCATGACCGGCGAGAAGGGCTATTTCGATACCCGTGTCGTGTTCGTCGACGAGAGCGGCGCTGCGGATCGCCGCGTCAAGCGCCTCGCGCTGATGGACCAGGACGGCGCCAACGTGCGCTATCTGACCCGCGGCTCGGATCTCGTGCTGACGCCGCGCTTCTCGCCGTCGACCCAGGAAATCACCTACATGGAGTTCGGGCAGGGCGACCCGCGCGTCTATCTGCTCAACATCGAGACCGGCCAGCGCGAGATCGTCGGCAACTTCCCGGGCATGTCGTTCTCGCCGCGCTTCTCGCCCGACGGCCAGCGCGTCATCATGAGCCTGCAGCAGGGCGGCAACTCGAACCTGTTCGTGATGGATCTGCGCTCGAAGTCGATGACGCGGTTGACCGACACGCCGGCGATCGACACCTCGCCGTCCTACGCGCCCGACGGCACGCGGCTCTGCTTCGAATCCGATCGCGGCGGCAAGCCGCAGATCTACGTGATGCCGGCAACCGGTGGCGCGGCCCAGCGCATCTCGTTCGGCGACGGCACCTATTCGACGCCGGTGTGGTCGCCGCGCGGCGACTACATCGCCTTCACCAAGCAGGGCGGCGGCCAGTTCGCGATCGGCATCATGAAGCCGGACGGCTCCGGCGAGCGCATCCTGACCTCGGGCTTCCACAATGAAGGCCCGACCTTTGCGCCCAACGGACGCGTCGTGATGTTCTTCCGCGATCCCGGCGGCAACAGCGGTCCGTCGCTGTTCACCATCGACGTTTCCGGGCGCAACGAACTGCGGGTGCCGACCCCCGGTTTTGCCTCTGATCCCGCCTGGTCGCCGCTGTTGTCGTGAGGCTCGCGCAGAGCTGCTCCGGGGAACCCCGGAGCGGTCGGCACTTCTTACCTAGCGCACTGAAACTTATGCCGAATTTCGGCTACCAACGGGTCGTGGCAACGACTCGCTAACGATGTTCCCTCAGAAAGACTTCACCTGCGACCGCTAGAACTACGCAGCCGGAAAGGGACGCGTACGTCTGCAGATGCAGTTGGTGGATCAGAAACGACGAGGCAGCCAGGACGAGCTGGAGCCAGTGCTCTACGCTGCACTCGTGGATTCGATGCGCCAGAATTTCTGGGCGATGTTCCTCGGCAGCGTCGCCACGGCCTCCGCCGCGGTGATGACCGCGCTCAAGACCGGCAATGTGCTGCTGTGGCCGTTCGCCTTCCTGATCATTGCCATCGGAACCGCGCGCGCGGTCTGGATGCGCAAATACGATGAGGGGCAGGGTGGCGGGCTGACCTACGAGGAAGCCAAGGTCTGGGCGCCGCGCTACTCGATCGGTGCGATCGTGTACGCCATGGTGCTCGGCGCCTGGTGCTTCGTCACCATCCTCGGCAGCGACGATGCGATTGCCCACATGCTCTGCGTGGCGGTGACGGTCGGCTACACGGCCGGCGGCGCGGCCCGCAACTACGGGCGGCCGCGGCTGCTGCAGCTCCACGTGCTGGTCGCCTGCGGGCCGATGTCGCTCGCCCTGGCGCTGCATGGCGACTTCTACTACATCGGCCTGTCGATCCTGCTGGTCCTGTTCTTCCTCGGCCTGAAGGGCATCAACCTCAGCCTGCATGCGATCTTCGTCAAGGCGCTGACCGCGAGCTTCCGCGAGGCGGCGCTGGCGCATCAGTTTGATACCGCACTCAACAACATGCCGCACGGCTTGTGCATGTTCCGCGACGACGGACGCCTCGCCGTGATGAACCACCGCTTCATCGAGATGATGCAGCTGTCGGACGATTTCGTGCAGCGCGGTGCCAGCGCGACCGACATCTGCAATGCCTGCGTGCTGTCCGGTGCGATCTCGACCGCGGCGGCGCAACAAATTCTCTGCGAGATCGAGAGCTCCCAGCGCGGCGACCTCGTCACCAGCGACCCCGATCCGGCCCAGAACCGTTCGCTGGACTGGACGTTCCAGCCGATGCCGGGCGGCGGCACGGTCATGCTGGTCGAGGACATCACCGAGCGCAAGGACGCCGAGGCCAGGATCAGCCATCTCGCGCGCTACGACGAACTGACCGCGCTGCCCAACCGCGTCAATTTCCGCGACGAGATCGGCCGGCTGCTCGCCATGCAGCACGGCGACCATCGCTCCGCATTGCTGTTCGTCGACCTCGACCAGTTCAAGCAGGTCAACGATACGCTCGGCCATCCCTGCGGCGACCAGCTGCTCTGCGCGGTCGCCGAACGGCTGCGCGAGATGCTGCGTCCGGAGGATTTCGTGGCGCGGTTCGGTGGCGACGAGTTCGTCGTGTTCCAGCAGAACATCCATTCGCATGAGGACGCCGCCGCACTGGCGCGGCGCATCGTCGACCGCCTCAGCGAGCGCTACAAGATCGACAACCATCTGGTCGAGATCGGCGCCAGCGTCGGCATTGCGATGACCGCGCCCGGCGTCGGCGCCGACACGCTGCTGAAGAACGCCGACATGGCGCTCTACCGCGCCAAGGCCGATGGCCGCGGCACCTTCTGCTTCTTCCGCGACGAGATGGCCCAGACTGTCGAGGCCCGTCGCATCCTCGAGCTCGATCTGCGCAAGGCGCTCGCCAACGAGGAGTTCGAGCTGTTCTACCAGCCGCTGATCAACCTGAAGTCCGGCAAGGTCTCGACCTGCGAGGCGCTGCTGCGCTGGAACCATCCGGCGCGCGGCACGGTCTCGCCGGTCGACATCATTCCGGTCGCCGAGGATATGGGCCTGATCGTCGATCTCGGCCGCTGGATCCTGCGCAAGGCCTGCATGGAATGCATGAAGTGGCCCGAGGCGGTCAGCGTCGCGGTCAATTTCTCGCCACAGCAGTTCCATCAGCGCGACGTGCTCAGCGAGGTCCGCTACGCGCTCGAGGTTTCCGGTCTGCCGGCGCAGCGCCTCGAGATCGAGATCACCGAATCCTCGCTGCTGCACAACACCGAACTGACTCACGACGTGCTGTCGCAACTGCGCTCGCTCGGCGTGCGGATCTCGCTGGATGATTTCGGCACCGGCTACTCGTCGCTCAGCTATTTGCACAATTTCCCGCTGCAGAAGGTCAAGATCGACCGCTCCTTCCTCGAAGGCATCGACAGCGATCGGCCGCTGACCTTGCTGCGCGGCGTGGCGCGGCTGTCGGCGGACCTCGGCATGTCAGTCGTGGTCGAGGGGATCGAGACCAACGAGCAGCTCGAACTGATCAGCGCCGACGGCGCCGTGACCGAAGCGCAGGGATACCTGTTCAGCCGGCCGGTTCCCGCCGTCCGCATCCGCCAGCTGCTCAATGCCTCGCATGGCCGGCGGCCCGACGAGCAACTGCACGTGGTTCCCTCGCGCTCGATTGCGTGAGCCGACTGGGTGTCCTCAATCGATGGTTGTGAGAGCCCTGCGCCGCACCATCTGAAATGCACTCTTGCGGTCAGAGGTTAACTGTGTTGGCGCGATTGCTTTGACGAAAATTAAGAAGCTGTTAAGATTTTAGGCAACTCGTAATGGTTGTTGTAAGGTCGGAGTAGCTTATGAGATCCCCCGTCGTAGCGTCGCGCGCCGCTTTTGCGCGGGGCGCCGAGCTGCTCGACCAAGTTGACTACCGCCTCGCCCAAACGCCGGCCGAAAAAGAAGAGATCTACAATCTGCGTTACCGCGCATATCTGCGCGAAGGCGCAGTGAAGGAATCCGCGGAGCAGCGGGTCACCGATCAGTATGATGATCTGGAGAACACCTGGACTTTCGGCGTCTATCTCGACGGCGAGCTCAGCAGCTCGGTTCGCATCAGTGTGCTGACGAATGAGTGGCGCGAGTCGTGCTCCGCCGAGGCATTCGGCGAAATCCTGCATCCGAAACTCGATCGTAACGAGGTCATCATCGATCCCGCGCGGTTCGTTGCGGATCCCGATCGGGCCCGGCGCTCGCCTGAGCTACCCTATGTCACCGTCCGCCTCGCCTACATGGCTTGCGAGTATTTCGGCGCCGATCTGGGGCTGGCGATCGTCCGCCCCGAGCACCAGGCATTCTACCGCCGCGTCTTCTTCCATGAGACCATCGCCGAGCCGCGCCTGTTTCCGGGCCTGCTCAAGCCGGTCGGCCTGATGGCGGCGGATTTCCCCACCATGCGCGACAAGGTGTTCAATCGCTACCCGATGATGCGCTCATCGGCGTTCGAGCGCCGCATGCTGTTCGAGCGCGAACACCACCTGCACCAGCAGCCGACGATCGATCGATTCGAGCGCCATTCGATCGTGCCGCATTCCTGACCGGGGATCCGCCGGCTGCGATCCCGTCGCTGCCGCCGGTCCGCGTCCAATTCCGCAACTATCTGTCGCCGGCTGGCCACGGACGGCGCCAAAATTGCCGTTGCACGACCGGTTCCCGCGAAGCTTGCGTTCCCTTCACCATCGCGCCACATTTGCCACCCATTAACCATCGGGGGCGCTTTCCGGCATTGCCTGGCATTTGATGGGCTCAAGCAAGGTCTCGTCAAGGTTGACGGAACGTTCGCTTAACCATCGCCCTGTAGACCGATTGGGTAGTACGAAGAGCGTGAGCGTGGAGGCTCCGGGAATGAATTATCTCCAGGGTATGAAGCTGGTTGCGGTTCTGGCCGTGGCGCTGTCGATGGGCGCCTGCGCCAACAAGAACCCGTTGGACGCCAATGGCGCGATCGGGGGCGCCGCGACCCCGGGCAGTCAGCAGGATTTCGTGGTCAATGTCGGCGACCGCGTGTTCTTTGAGAGCGACCAGACTGATCTCAGCCCACAGGCAACCGCGACCCTCGACAAGCAGGCGCAGTGGCTGCAGACCTACAACCGCTATTCCTTCACCATCGAAGGTCACGCCGACGAGCGCGGCACGCGCGAATACAACATCGCGCTCGGTGCGCGCCGTGCCCAGTCGGTTCGCGCCTACCTCGCCTCGCGCGGCATCGACCCGAGCCGCATGCGCACCATCTCCTACGGCAAGGAGCGCCCGGTCGCGGTCTGCAACGACATCTCCTGCTGGTCGCAGAACCGCCGCGCCGTCACTGTGCTGAACGCCAGTTCCTGACGCGATCCTGGATGAGTTTTCCAAGCCGGCGCCTTCGGGCGCCGGTTTTGTTTTGGCCCGCGTGAAGGCCTCTCCCCGGCTTCATCAAGATGAACGAAGCTGCGTGCAATTGGCCGCTTGCTTGTTCCACCGTCCGTACTAAACCGGTATCCGCGACGCTGTCCCGGATTTGAACTGCCAGTCACAATTCCGGCGTACTCCGTCTTTCAATGTCGCTCGCTTTTCACGTCGATCTCGTCGTCAGGGCAAAATGTCATCCAGGCTTCATTTTCTTTCCTCCGCCGCGGCGATCGCGGCGCTGTTCGCCGTTTCCGTACCAGCGTTTGCTCAATCCGACGATTCCGATGCCGAGATGCGGATCGAGCGGCTGGAGAACCAGCTGCGGCAGCTGACCGGGCAGAACGAGGAGTTGCAGTACCGCAACCGCCAGCTCGAGGAGCGCCTGCGCCAGCTCGGCGGCCAGCCGCCCGGCCCGAACGGACAGCCTCCGGCTGCTCAGCCCAGTGTCGCGGCGGTGCCGCCGGCGCAGCAGGGATACCCGCAGGCGCAGCCCGGCTACGCCCAGCCGCAGCAGGGCTATGGCCGGCAGCCGCAGG
>DASVOL010000187.1:0-3960 GCA_036383375.1 Bradyrhizobium sp.
CCAACTGTGCGCGCCGCGATCATGACGGTGCGTCCCTATGGCCGGGTTGTGCTGATGGGCGGCGTCGGGATGCTGGGCGGACCGGGGCTCGACCTGCCCTACCCCTGGATCATGCGCGAATGCATCAGCATTCACGGTGCGTGGATGTATCCGCCGGAAGCCACCTTCGGCCTCGTCAATCTCGCCCGCGCCGGGCTGCTTCGGCTCGATCAGTTCGAAGTCGCGGCCTTCGATCTCGACCACGTCAACGAGGCCGTTACGCATGCCGCTGCCAATGGCGGGCCGTTCAAGATGACGGTGCTGAAACCGACCTAGCTGCCGATGATGTCGTCGACTTCCAGCGGCTTGTCGACCTGGCTGAACCATTCGGCCCGGTTGGCGGCGCGTCGGCGGCCACGCTCGTCGAGCGGCAGCTTGAGCTGGCGCAGCAGACCCATCACCTCCTCGCGGGCGGTGACGTGCCCAAGGCTCGGGCGGGTGCCGAGCGTCGCCTCGTCGATGTCGTCGAGCGCCGTCAGCCCGCGCGGGAAGAACTCGCGATAGACCACCCGCTCGGCAAAGCCGTCCACCGCACGGAACCCGAGCCGCAGCGACAGCTGCTTCAAGCCGTCGGCGACCAGCTGCTTGTTGCGCGAGCCGAGCATCGACAGGCGGTTGCGCACCACGATCCAGTCGGTCGAGGCCCCGTCGAGCTGGCGGCGCTTGCGCCTGGTGTCGCGCACCATCTCCGCGTAATGGCTCTCGCCGATCACCGCATAGGTCGCGGGATCGACGGTGCCGAGCACGTCGAAATCGAGGAAGCTGTCGTTGATCGGCGTCACCAGCGTGTCGGCCATCGAATGCGCGAGCCGCATCAGGTAGCTGTCCGAGCCCGGGGTATCGATGACGATGAAATCATAAGCACGTTCCACCGCGCTCACCGCGGCCATGAACTGCTGGAATTCGGCGTTCTCGTTCTCCTCGATCTGCATCGTCTCGCCGTACTTGATGCAATAATGCGCGGGGAGTTCGAGATCGAGCCCGGAGCGGCGAGCCCAAGCCTGGCGATTGCTGATGTAGCGGGTGAAACTCTGCTGGCGGCAGTCGAGATCGATGCTGGCAACGCGCTGTCCGGCCTTCAGGAGCGCAACGGCGATATGCAGAGCGGTGGTCGACTTGCCCGAACCGCCCTTCTCGTTCCCCAGCACCACGACGTGTGCGGAGCCGGATTGACCCTGACTAGCCTGCACCAACATGATTCAATCCCCGCAATGATCTTCAAATTGCGCACGGCTGCGGTCAAGTGAAATGCATCACTGCGCAAGGAAATCAATTGCAGCCGCCCTTAATGATGAATCGAACGCGCTAGCCGGCTGCGTCGATCGGCGGCATGCGGCCTGCGATCCATGCGCGTGCGAGATCGGGTAATGCTTGTGCGGCGGTTTGCCGACAACGGTTCGGACTTGGTAAGCTCCGCTCGAGCGCCAAACCTTCCACCTGGATTCCCCCACCCAGCTTGCCCCACGAGTCGAGACCAGATGCCGAGAAATCCCACCGTCGTCCGTACCGTTCCTGCCCTTCGTCGCGCCGTCGACGCCCTGCGCGCCAGGAAGGCGACCGTCGCGCTGGTCCCGACCATGGGTGCGCTCCATGACGGCCATGTGTCGCTGGTGCGGCTCGCCAAGCGCCGCGCCAAGCGGGTCGTCGTCTCGATCTTCGTCAACCCGACGCAATTTGCCCCCACCGAAGACTTCGGTTCGTATCCTCGGACCTGGAAGGAAGACGTCGCCAAGCTCGCCGCCGAAGGCGTCGACCTGATCTGGCATCCCGAGGTGAAAGCGATGTACCCGGACGGCTTCGCCACCCGAATCGTGCCGGAGGGACCGGCCACCGCCGGGCTAGAGGATCGCTTCCGGCCGCATTTCTTCGGCGGCGTCGCCACCGTGGTCGGCAAGCTGTTCACGCAAGTCCGGCCCGATGTCGCGATCTTCGGCGAGAAGGACTTTCAGCAGCTGCGGGTGGTGACCCAGATGGCCGCGGACCTCGATCTCGGCGTCAAGGTGATCGGATCGAAGACGGTGCGCGAACGCGACGGCCTCGCGATGTCCTCGCGCAACGTCTACCTCTCGGCGGAGGAACGGCGCGCGGCCCCCGAGCTCAACCGGGTGATGAAGCAAGCGGCAAGCCGCCTGCGCGCCGGCGAGGATGCCGTAACCACCATGGCCACCGGCGCTGCTGAGATCACCAAGGCCGGCTTCGTGCTTGACTATCTCGAGGTCCGCCACGCCGCCTCCCTGGCGCCGATCGGCTCGCTGAAGGACGGGCCGATGCGGATGCTGGTGGCGGCTAGGATCGGCAGCACGCGCCTGATCGACAACATCGCGGTCTGAGACAGCATCCGAAAAAGTGTGAAGCGGTTCACGCGCAAACGAGATGCAGACCTGTAATGAGGGCCCGGCCTCATCCGTGCGGCCGGGTCGTGCTTGCGCCCCGCCCGTGACGCAGGGATGATCGCCCCTTTCAGAGGCGATCGGGATGATCAAACGTTTCAGGCAATGCATTCTCCTCGGCATCGCGCTGCTCGCCACGAGCGCAGCGCAGGCGCAGACCCGGCCGCCGGTCGGCGGGGTCAGTTCCACCCCCGGCGCGATGATCTTCTACGTTGCGCATGGTGCGCCCGATGCCTGCGGCGCGGGCTGCTCGGACTGGATCGCCGCCGAGGGCTCCGTGCAATGGGACACCTACAAGCGGCTACTGGCGATCCTCGACCGGCAGGCCGGACGCAAGCTCCCCGTGGTGATCAACATCAAGGGCGAATCCAACCTCAATGTCGCCTCCAGCCTCGGCCGGATCCTGCGCGACCGTGGGATGGATACCGCGGTCGCGGCGACCGAGGTCGAGGCCTGCAACGGGAAGCCCGAGGAGGAATGCTTTGCGCTCAAGCGGCCCGGCGGCCCGCTGGACGCCAAGGAGAAGCCGTCCAGCATTGCCTGCGATCTTGCCTGCGTGCTGGTGCTGTCGGGCGGCGTGCATCGCAGCCTGCCGGCGGGCAGCCGCGTGGTGCTGAGCGGCATGGCGATCCACAACCGGCTCGCCCCCAACGTCTCGGCCGAGCATCGCGAAAGCCTGACCTCGATCTTCACCGACCAGTTCCGGCGCTATCTCGGCGAGATGGGGATCGACCATGAACTGCTCGACGTCGCCGTCAGCAACGCGGGCGGCGGCCGCTATGTCGAGATCCCGGCGTCCGAATGGGGCCGGCTGCATCTCGTGACGCAGTGATCCGCGCCAGCCTTCCGATTGCGCGCAGAGCAATCCGATTGCTCAGAGCAATCCGAGGTCGCGCAACTCGCGGCGCATCGGCTCCGGCATCGACGCCACGCTGGCTGCGCTCGACTTGGTGAGGTCCGCGGGCGCTGAGTCCGCGGTCAGATAGCGCCAGCCCTGGAACGGCCGCATCGGCCGCGGCGAGACGGCGATCACCTTGGGCTGCATCACCAGCCGGCAGCGTCCGATACCGTCCTTGTCGCGGAACGGCTCGATCGCGATGATCTTCTCGCGCGCGGCGATCTCGCCACGGATCACCCAATACAGCGAACCGCCGGCGAGGATCTCCTCCTCGCGCTTCGGCGTCATCCGCGTGATGTGGACGTGACGGAGCGGCAGGCCCTTTTTCTTCGCGGTCGCCATTCGTTCGGCGACCCAGCCCTTGAGTTCCTTGACCGAGTCGCAACCGACGGCAAGCTTGATGAGATGAAGCGGCATGCGCCGGATGTAGCGGCCGGCGCGGGCTTTGGAAAGGGAGCGATATCAGCGGCAGTGGATATCGGGATTTACGGCCCGGAACGGTGCAATGACGACGGCTCACGCCGCCGTCATCAGCTCATTCCTGGTTCGCGGCCGCCGGCGCACTCGCCGCGGCAGGTGGCGGCGCTGCCGGCGCAGGAGCAGGCGCAATCTGGACCGGGCGCTTCGGTGCGG
>DASVOL010000188.1:0-14814 GCA_036383375.1 Bradyrhizobium sp.
TTCCTGGTCTGGCTCGACGGTCGCCTCGCCGCCGACGTCTACATCAGCGCCGCCAGCGATCAGCAGGCGAAAGAGATCAAGGCGTGGCTGCGCGATCGGCCTGAAGTCGAGGCGATCCTGCCCGGCGGCCGCGCCGACACCCAACTCGGCGGCGCGCCGATCGAGGTGCTCGGCCTGCCCGACCACACGACCTATCGCGACAATTGGCCGTTGCTGGAAAATACCGCCAACGCCTGGGTCCGCTTGCGTCCCGGCGACACCTGTCTGGTGAGCGAGCAGCTGTCGCGGCGGATGAAGCTTAGCCTCGGCGATCATATCGAGGTGCCCGCCCCCGGCGGTCCCTGGCCGCTCGAGATCGTCGGCATCTATGCCGATTACGGCAACCCCAAGGGCCAGATCGCGGTCAACTTCGCCGCGCTGACACGACGCTTCCCGCAGACGCCACAGACCCGGCTCGGGCTCCGCGTCGAGCCCGACAAGATCGCGCCGCTGATCACGGCGTTGCAGGAGAAGTTCGGCCTCGACGACCGCAACGTCGCCGACCAGGCGACGATGAAGCGGGAATCCAGGCGGGTGTTCAATCGCACCTTCTCGGTGACCGCGGCGCTCAACGCCTTCACGCTCGGCGTCGCCGGCATCGCGCTCCTGACCAGCCTGCTGACCTTGGCCAATTCGCGGCTGCCGCAGCTGGCGCCGCTGTGGGCAATCGGCCTGACGCGGCGGCGGCTCGCAGCGCTCGAACTGTTGAAGACCATGGCGGTCGCATTGATCACCGCGCTGTTCGCACTGCCGCTCGGCCTTCTGGTCGCGTGGTGCCTGCTTGCGATCGTCAATGTGAAGGCATTCGGCTGGCGGCTGCCGTTCCAAATCTTCCCGTTGCAGCTGATCGAGCTGCTCGCCGTGGCGCTCGCCGCCGCCTTCTGTGCGGCGGCGCTGCCGGTCGCTAGACTGGCGCGCATGCAGCCGGCCAGCCTGATCAGGATCTTCGTCAATGAGCGCTAGCGGCACGATCACCCGCCGTGCCTTTGCCGGCGGCGCACTGGCGCTCGCGCTCGGCGGCAAGAGCCTTGCGCAGGGCTTTGCCGGGCTCGGCGAGAATGCCGAAGGTTTTGCTGCGGTCACGCCGGGCAGGCAATTCGTATTCCCGATCGATCACGGCCCGCATCCGGAGTTCCGGATCGAATGGTGGTACGTGACGGCGAACCTCTCCGACGCGAATGGCGCCGCCTATGGCGCGCAATGGACGCTGTTTCGCCAGGCGATGAAGCCAGGCGGCCCGAGCGAGGGCTGGGCCAACCAGCAGGTCTGGATGGGCCATGCCGCCGTGACCAGCGCCACCACGCATCGCTTCAGCGAGACCTTTGCGCGCGGCGGCGTTGGGCAGGCCGGTGTCGAGGCGACGCTGTTCCGTGCCTGGATCGACGCCTGGGAGATGCACGGGATCGACCCGTTCGATGCGCCTCGCGTGGCGCCGCTCGAGCTGAAGGCGTCGGCGGCCGACTTCAGCACCGCGCTCCGCCTCGACGCGGACCGTCCGCTGGTGCTGCAAGGCGACCATGGCTACAGCCGTAAGTCGGATCGCGGGCAGGCTTCATATTATTACAGCCAGCCGTTCTACAAGGCGTCCGGCCGCATCGTGATCGACGACAGACCGGTCGACGTCACGGGCATGGCCTGGATGGATCGCGAATGGAGCAGCCAGCCATTGGCGGCGGACCAGTCCGGCTGGGACTGGTTCTCACTGCATCTGCCCGGCGACGAGAAGCTGATGCTGTACCGGCTGCGCCAGAAGGACGGCCGCGAGAACCTGTTCGGCAACTGGATCGCCGCGGACGGCCGCTCGGCCGAGATCGCGGCAGCCGGCAACAGCATCACGCCGGTTGCGACCACCGAGATCGACGGCCGCAGGCTGCCGACGTCATGGCGCGTCAGCCTTCCGGCGCGCGGCCTTGCCATCGAGACCACGCCTGTCAATCCGAAGGCCTGGATGGGGACCAGCTTCCCTTATTGGGAAGGCCCGATCCGCTTTTCGGGCAGCCACGCCGGAATCGGCTATCTTGAGATGACCGGATACTAGAGCGGCGCAGTCAAAAAAACCGCCAGTCACACCGGTCGCGGCCGCCCCGTCATGACATCGGGGCCAATGAAACCAGAGGACACGCCTGACATGTACCACTACACGGCCATCGTGACCTGCCTTGCGGTCGCGTTCTATTTTTTCACCTCGACACAGGTCGCGCGCGCCCGTGTCGCCTATGGCGTCAAGCTGCCGGCGATCTCGGGCCATCCGGATTTCGAGCGTGTCTTCCGGATCCAGATGAACACGCTGGAATGGATGCCGATCTTCCTGCCGTCGCTGTGGCTGTTCGCGATCTATGTCGGCGACGCCGCCGCAGCCGCGATCGGCGCGCTCTGGGTGATCGGCCGCATCGTCTATTTCATCGGCTATCGCGAGGCGGTGGCGAAGCGCAGCCGGGGTTTTGCGATTCAGGCAGTGTCCTCGATCATTCTATGGGTCGGCGCACTCGGCGGCGCGGTGTGGCGGCTGGCGCATTGAAGGCGCGATCGCGCCACACACTCCGCTGTCGTCCCGGGCTTGACCCGGGACCCATAACCACAGGGTCTAGTTTTGCGATGGCTGGGGCCACAGCCGGACACTGCAACCAAATTCGGTGGTTATGGGTCCCTGCTTTCGCAGGGACGACGGTGATGTTGTGTCGCGAGCTGCGTGATCCGTCAGCTACCCGTTACTTCGTCAGCGGGCAGCCGCTGTCCTTGGCGCGCGGGAAGGCCTGATCGCCGGGCACCACGGCGAGCTGCTTGTAATAGTCCCACGGCTTCTTCGATTCCGAGGGCTTCTTGACCTCGAACAGATACATGTCGTGGACCATGCGGCCGTTCTCCTGCACCTTGCCCTGGGCAAAGGCGTCGTCGACCGGCAGCTCCTTCAGCTTCTTGGCGACCGCATCGGAATCCTTGGTGCCGGCGGCCTTCACCGCCTTCAGATAGCTCAGCGTCGCCGAATAGGTGCCGGCGTGGATCATGCTAGGCATCCGCCCCGTCCGCTTGAAGAAGCGCTCGGAGAAGGCACGGGTCTTGTCGTCATGATCCCAGTAGAAGCCTTCGGTCAGCACCAGGCCCTGCGCAGCCTCGAGGCCGAGACCGTTGACCTCGGCGAGCGTCATCAGGAGGCCGGCGAGCTTCTGGCCACCCCTGACGATGCCGAACTCGGCGGCCTGCTTGATCGAGTTGGTGGTGTCCTGGCCGGCATTGGCAAGGCCGATCACCTTCGCCTTCGAGCTCTGCGCCTGCAGCAGGAACGAGGAGAAGTCCGACGAATTCAGCGGCACACGCACCGAACCCAGCACTTTGCCGCCCGCCGCGGTAACGATCTCGCTGGTGTCCTTTTCCAGCGCGTAGCCGAACGCATAGTCGGCGGTGAGGAAGAACCAGCTGTCGCCGCCGGCCTTCACCAGCGCGCCGCCGGTGCCGACCGCCAGCGCGTGGGTGTCGAACGCCCAGTGGAAGCCGTAGGGCGTGCAGGCCGCGCCTGTGATCGCCGACGTCGCGGCGCCGACCACGATGTCGATCTTCTTCTTTTCCTTCGAGAGTTCCTGCACCGCGAGCGCCACCGACGAGGTCGTCAGCTCGGTGATCATGTCGACGCCATCGGCGTCATACCAGCGCCGCGCGATCGAGGTCGCAAGATCGGGCTTGTTCTGGTGATCGGCGGTGACCATCTCGATCTTCTGGCCGAGCACTTCACCGCCGAAATCCTCGATTGCCATCCTGGCGGCTTCGACCGAGTATTTTCCGCCGTAATCGGCGTAGACGCCCGACTGATCGTTCAGGATGCCGATCTTGACGCCCTGGGCCATCGCCGGCGCCGCCAGCATCAGGCTGCATGCCGCAACCGCAGCCAAAAATCCCGACTTCATTGTTATGTTCTCCCAGCAGTCTCTCATCAGAAAAAATCGGCGCGACATTATTTTATAACCCCGCGCCTGCCCATCTCTTTCCGCTCAGCCAAAAGTATGGACTCCGCTCCGCATACGCGCCGTCAGTCCCGTCATCCTGAGGTGCGAGCAGAGCGAGCCTCGAAGGGTGAACGGCCACCAGCCGGGCCGTGCACCCTTCGAGACGCGCGTTCCGCGCTCCTCAGGGTGACGGTGATGGACGCATTCGTCGTCACCCTGCCGCAGTCGCCGCCGGCTCCTTCGGCTTGCCCTCGTTCTTTCCTTCCGCGAGGTTGCGCACCACCATGTAGAAGATCGGCGTGAAGACAAGGCCGAACAGGGTGACGCCGAGCATGCCGAAGAACACGGCGACACCGACCGCCTGCCGCATCTCCGAGCCCGAGCCGGTCGACAGCACCAGCGGCAGCACGCCGAGGATGAAGGCAAACGACGTCATCAGGATCGGCCGCAGGCGGAGCCGACAGGCCTCGATGACCGCCTCCAGCCGTGGCCGGCCCTCGAGCTCGATATCGCGCGCGAACTCGACGATCAGGATCGCGTTCTTGGCGGCAAGGCCCACCAGCACCACGAAACCGATCTGGGTCAGGATGTTGACGTCCTGGCCCATGATGCGCACGCCGATGGTAGCCGCGAACAGGCACATCGGCACGATCAGGATCACCGCGAACGGCAATGTCCAGCTGCCATATTGCGCGGCCAGCACCAGATAGACGAACAGCACGCAAATCGGGAACACGTAGAGGCCGGCATTGGCGCCGTTGACCTGCTGGTAGGACAAATCGGTCCATTCGAACGAGAAGCCGCTCGGCAGGGTTTCGTCGGCGATCTTCTTGATGGTGTTGAGCGCCGTCGTCGAGCTGACGCCCGGCGCCGGTTCACCCTGCAGTTCGGACGCCGAGTAGAGATTGTAGCGCGCGACACGGTCGGGGCCCGAGATATCCTTGAAGTCGACGACGCTGCCGAGCATCACCATGTCCCCATTGGCGTTGCGGGTGCGCAGCCGCGAAAGATCGGTGGTCTCCTTGCGGAACGGCAGATCGGCCTGCGCGGTCACGTGGTAGGTGCGCCCGAACAGGTTGAAGTCGTTGACATAGGTCGAGCCGAAATAGGTCTCGATCGTGTCGGTGATGTTGGCGATGGGAACGCCGAGCTTCTGCGCCTTGACGCGATCGATATCGACGAACAATTGCGGCGTGTTCGCGGAGTACGGCGAGAACACCGAGGTCAGGTTCGGTGACTTGCGCGCGGCCTGCACCAGCTCGTCGGTCGCGGCCGCCAGCAGTTCCGGCCCGCGGCCCTGTCGATCCTGGACGCGAATGGTGAAACCACCGCCGGTGCCGATACCGGGCACGGCCGGCGGCGGAATGACGATGATGAAGGCACCCTGGATCACCGACAGACGCTTGCGCAGGTCGGCCGTGATCGCGGTCGCCGTCAGTCCCTTCTTCAGGCGCGCCTCCGGCTCGTCGAACACCGGGAATAGCGCCGCGGCATTGCCCGCCTGCGTACGCGTCGCGCCGGAGAAGCCGGCGAAGGCCGCGACGCGAACGATACCCGGCGTATCCAGCGCAATCCGCTCGATCTCGCGCACCACAGCCGTGGTCCGCGCCAGCGACGCGGCGCCCGGCAGCTGTGCCGAGATGATGACGTAGCCGCGGTCCTGCGCCGGGATGAAGCCCTGCGAGGTGGTCGCGAGCAGCCAGCCGGCGCTGCCGATCAACACCAGATAGATCGCGACCATCACCACGGTGTGCCGGATCACGAAGTCGGCGACACCAGCATAACCGTGCGCCAGCCGGTCGAACACGCGGTTGAACAGCGCGGTGAAGCTGTCCCAGCCGCGCGCGATGATGTTCCAGCGCGCCGGCGGGCGCTTCTCCTCGTGCGGAACCAGGATCTGCGAGGCCAGCGCCGGTGACAGCGTCAGCGAGCAGAAGCAGGAGATCGCGGTTGCGACCGCAATGGTCACGGCGAATTGCTGGAAGAACTGCCCGGAGATGCCGCCGAGGAAGGCGGTCGGCACGAACACCGCACACAACACCAGCGCGATCGAGACCAGCGCGCCGCCGACCTCCTCCATGGTCTTGAGCGCAGCCTCCCGCCGGCTCATGCCGTGCTCGAGATGCCGCTCGACATTCTCGACCACCACGATGGCGTCGTCGACCACGATGCCGACCGCGAGGACCAGGCCGAACAGCGTCAGATTGTTGATCGAGAAGCCGAGCGCGGCCATCACCGCGAAGGTACCGACCAGCGACACCGGAATCGCGATGATCGGGATGATCGCAGGCCGCCAGCCCTGCAGGAACACCAGCACCACGATGACGACGAGCGCCATCGCCTCGTAGATCGTCTTGATCAGCTCATGGACCGATTGGGCGATGAACTCGGTCGGGTTGTAGCCGATATTGTAGTCGAGCCCCTTCGGGAAGCCCGCCTTCATGTGCTCCATCGTGTCGGAGATGCTCTTGGCGGTGGCGAGCGCGTTCGATCCGGGGCGCTGCGTCACCAGCAGCGCGACTGCCGATTTGCGCAGCAGGAAGCTGTTGGTGGCGTAGGACAGCGCGCCGAGCTCGACGCGGGCGACGTCGCGCAGCCGCACGGTCCGGCCGTCGGAGCCGGCCTTCACCACGATGTCCTCGAACTGCCTGATGTCCTTGAGGCGGCCGGTGAAGACGAGGTTCGGCTGGAAGGCGCGATCGGCGATCGGCGGCTCGGCGATCTGACCGCCCGCGATCTGCAGGTTCTGCGCCCGGATCGCTGCCAGCACCTCGGCCGAGGTCAGGCCGAGATTGGCGATCCGGTCAGGATCGAGCCACAGCCGCATCGAGTAATCGCGCGCGCCGAACATCTGGAGGTCGCCGACGCCGTCGAGCCGCAACAGCTGATCGCGGACCTGCAGCAGCGCGTAGTTGGAGATATAGAGCTGGTCGAACGTGTCGTCGGGCGACAGCATGAACACGACCATCAGGATGTCGGGCGAGTTCTTGCGGGTGACGACGCCGTTGCGCTGGACTTCTTCAGGCAGCCGCGGCTGCGCGATCGCGACGCGGTTCTGCACCAGCACCTGCGCCTTGTCGAGGTCGGTGCCGAGCTTGAAGGTCGCGGTGATGGTGAGCTGGCCGTTCGAGGTCGCCTGGCTGTAGAGATACAGCATATCCTCGACGCCGTTGATCTCCTGCTCGATCGGAGCCGCGACCGTGTCGGACACGGTCTGCGCCGAGGCGCCCGGGTACTGCGTCGTGACGGTGACGGTCGGCGGCACGACCTGCGGATATTCCGAGACCGGCAGCGTCGGATAGGCGATCGCGCCGACGATCAGCAGCACGATCGACAGCACCATCGCGAGGATGGGCTGGTTGATGGAGAGCCTGCCGAGATTCATGGCTTGGCACCTGCCGCCGGCTTATCGCCCGCCGGGGCTTTGTCGCCCGCCGGGGCCTGGGCCATTTTCGGCGTCACCTTGGCGCCGACGCGGGCGCGTTGCAGCCCGTCGACGATCACATGGTCCTCCGGCTTGAGGCCGTCTCGGATCACGCGAAGGCCTTCGTCCAGCGGACCGAGCGTGACCGCCCGTGCTTCGACCGTGTTGTCGTCCTTGACCACGAACACGATCTTGCGCGACTGGTCGGTGGCGATGGCGGTATCCGGGATCAGCAGCGCCTCATAGGGCGATGAGCCGATCAGGCGGACGCGGCCGAACTGGCCGGGCAGGATCGAGAGGTCCTTGTTCGGGATCACCGCGCGGCTGCGCAGCGTTGCGGTGGAGACGTCGAGGCGGTTGTCGATGAAGTCCATCTTGCCCTCATGCGAGGGCTTGGTCTCGCCGGTCAGCGTCACCTGCACCGGGTTCGCGGTGTCGCGCGAGCTCGGCCGCCGGCCTTCGAACCACAGCTTGCTGTTACGCTGATAGGTCGCCTCGTCGACGTCGAAATAGATGTAGATCGGATCGAGCGACACGATCGAGGTCAACAGCGTCGAACCGCTCTCGCTACCCTGCACCAGATTGCCCGGCGTCACCAGATGCCGGCTGACGCGGCCGGTGATCGGCGCCAGCACATGGGTGAATTCGACGTTGAGCTGCGCGGCCTTCAGCGAGCCCTCGGCCTGCGTCTCGGCGGCGCGCGCCGCCTGCAACGCCTGGCGGCGCTGGTCGACGACCTGCTCCGAGACCGCGCTGGTCTGCACCAGATTGAGCCCGCGCTCGAGATCGCGCTTGGCAAGCTCGCCCTTGGCGCGCGCATCGGCGAGCTGACCTTCGGCCTGCAGCACTACCGCCTCGAACGGCCGCGGATCGATGATGTAGAGCAGATCGCCGGCATGGACGATCGCACCATCCTTGAACTCGACACTGTTGACGAAGCCGCCGACGCGGGCGCGGACCTGAACCTCCTCGATCGCCTCGAAGCGGCCGGTGAATTCGTCCCAATCGGTGACGGTGCGCTTGACCGGCTGCGCGACGGTCACGGGCGGCGCCGGCGGCGCGGCCTGCGATTGCGCGGTCTTGTCGTCGCAGCCGCCGAGCGCCAGCGCGGCCAATAGCCCGATCGGCGCGAGGCCAAGCCGGCACGCCCTGACGAATCCCTGGCGGCGAAGCGCACGACGCTCGGCACCGCTCACCGGAGCCGGACGCTCCGTTCTGTCAATCGAACTCAATTCGCTCTCCCCCAAAAGACCACGAAGCACGCCGACCAAAGCAGGGCTACGAAAGTCGCAATTAAACTTGCGGTGATTCAACACGGATGGACCACCGCAATGTCGCGGCAGCGGACGTCACAGATGTAGCCGCACCCCAGTCTGTTCAAGATGGCCGCCGGATCAAGCAAATAGTTGCGTAGTCTGAAAGCCTTACGACACGCTCGCGAAACCGTGACGACGAAAAGGGGCAGTTTGGCTGGCCTATCGGAGCGGCGAGGTCACAGACGGACCGCCTCGAATCAATCACAACGCGAATTCGCTTCACAGATTCGTCACACCGCACCCGATTCTACTTTTGACACAGAACTCCTGGCCCGCAAACGTCAGGACCAGTCAAGTTCCAATACTCTACCTCCCGCTGCACGGCGGAATCGTCGTTAACGGCGTGGTTGTCATCCGGACACACATTGACACCCGGTAGTATCGCCAATACGGTCATGGTTGCCAAAGCATGAATATTCTTGGCCGGCCGCATTTTTCTCGAACATTTATTGTGTTTTGTCGCGGCGCGAGTGTGTGAAAGCGACGACGTCAATGGCAAGCGCATTTGACCTTGCTGATGCCACGGCTGCGCGGAGATCGCGGCCTTCTCGAATTGCAGGCGGCCTGGTGCGATCGCCGGCCGCGGGTGATCAACTTCAACGTGTGAGCGGCTTCACACGTCATCGTCCCCAATAATTGTAAATATTGATCGGCTTCCACGCCGATCGCAGGAGTGCTCATGACGACCATACCTGCTTATTCAATCGGTGGTTTAACGCGCCCCGAACTTCACCTCGATCCGACCGGACATATCATTCTCGATCCGGCCGCGCAGGCGTTCGCCGACACGTATGGTCTGCAGTATCTCTACCTCGGCTGCCCTCCCGGCACGCTCTGGCCCCCGGTCCAGGGCTTCCTGGCGCCGCCGACCGATGCCAATTCCAGCGCCAACACCGTCGTTGAAGGCGCGGCAGCCAACACCTCGGTCGGCATCACCGCGCAGTCGAGCAGCCTGATCGGCCTTCCGGTCACCTATTCGCTGACGTCAGATTCCTCCCATGGCGGCTTCAAGGTCGATCCGAACACCGGCGTGATCTCGGTCGCCGATCCCACCAAGGTCGACTTCGAAAGTTCCGGCGGCAGCTACGTCGTCAATGTGCAGGCGACCGACGGCATCTTCGCCTCGTCGCAAAGCTTCGTGATCGCGGTCAGCAATGCGCCGCCATCGACACCGGTCGACAGTAACGCCGCCGCCAACGCCGTCAACGAGGGCGCCGCCGTCAATACCCTGGTCGGCATCACCGCATCGTCGGCCGACGTCAACGGCCCCGGCGTCACCTATTCGCTGACCGGCGATACGTCCGGCGGCGGCTTCAAGATCGATCCCAACACCGGCGTCGTCACCGTCGCCGATTCCACCAAACTCGACTTCGAGACCGCGCCGGGTCATGCCTACACCATCACCGTGCAGGCCAGCGACGGCCACGGCGGCGTCAGCTCGCAGAGCTTCACGATCAACGTCAACGACGTGCCGGTCTCCACGCCGGTCGACACCAATCCCGCCGCCAACTCCGTCGTCGAAGGCGCCGCCGTCAACACGCTGGTCGGCATCACGGCGTCCGCAGTCGATCCGAACGGCCCCGCAAGCACCTATTCGCTGACCGGCGACACCTCCGGCGGCGGCTTCAAGATCGATCCCAATACCGGCGTCGTCACGGTCGCCGATCCGACCAAGCTCGACTACGAGAGCGCGCCCGGCCACGCCTACACCATCACCGTGCACGCGACCGCCGGTGCGACCTCGTCGACGCAGACCTTCACCATCAATGTCACCGACGCACCGCCGTCGGCGCCCACCGATACCGACGTCACGGCCAATTCGGTGGCCGAAGGCGCAGCGATCGGCACCACGGTCGGGATCACCGCGCACGCCACCGACATCAATGGCGGCGCCGTGACCTATTCGCTGGTCGGCGACGCGCACGGCTTCACCATCGACGCGGCGACCGGCATCGTCACCGTCGCCGATCCGACCAAGATCGATTTCGAAACCGCCCCCGGCCACGCCTACACCATCACCGCGCAGGCCAGCGACGGCACGCTGACCAGCACGCAGAATTTCACCATCAACGTCAGTGACGTCGCGCCGTCGACCCCGGTCGACGGCGATGCCGCCCCCAACACCGTCGTCGAAGGCGCGACCGCCGGCACCGCGGTCGGCATCACCGCGCATGCGGTCGACATCAATGGCCCGGCCGTGACCTACTCGCTGACCGGCGATACCTCCGGCGGCGGCTTCGCGATCGATCCGACAACCGGCATCATCACCGTCGCGGATCCGACCAAGATCAACTATGAGAGCGCGCCCGGCCACGCCTATACCGTCACGGCGACCGCCAGCGACGGCACGCTGGCGAGTTCGCAGAGCTTCACCATCGGCGTCACCAACGCCCCGCCGTCGGCCCCGGTCGACGCCGACTCCGCGCCCAACGCGATCGCCGAAGGCGCGGCCAACGGCTCGACGGTCGGCGTCACGGCATCGTCGATTGACGTCAACGGCCCGCCGGTCACCTACTCGCTGGTCGGCGACACCTCCGGCGGCGGCTTCACCATCGATGCAACGACGGGTGTCGTTACCGTCGCTGACGGCACCAAGATCGATTACGAAACCAGCGGCGCGGCCCACAGCTACACCATCACCGCGCAGGCCAGCGACGGCCAGGGCGGCACCAGCACGCAGAGCTTCACCATCGGCGTCACGGACGTCGCGCCAACGACCCCGGTCGACAGCGACCTCACCGCCAACAGCGTCGCCGAAGGCGCCGCCGCGGGCAGCACGGTCGGCATCACCGCGTCGGCGATCGACGTCAACGGCCCCGCCGTGACCTATTCGCTGATCGGAGACACCTCCGGTGGCGGATTCACCATCAACGCCGCGACCGGCGTCGTCACCGTCGTCGATCCGACCAAGATCGATTACGAAACCAGCGGCGCGGCCCACAGCTACACCATCACCGCACAGGCCAGCGACGGCACGCTGGCGAGTTCGCAGACCTTCACCATCAACGTCTCCGACGTTGCGCCGTCGATCCCGGTCGACAGCAACGTCGTCGCCAACAGCGTCGTCGAAGGCGCCGCCGCCGGCAGCACGGTCGGCGTCACCGTGTCCTCGACCGACGTCAATGGCCCGGCCGTGACCTACTCGCTGACCGGCGACACCTCCGGCGGCGGCTTCACCATCAATGCCGCGACCGGCGTCATTACCGTCGCCGATCCGACCAAGATCGACTACGAAAGCGCGCCAGGCCACGCTTATACGGTGACCGCGCAAGCCAGCGACGGCACGCTCACGAGCTCGCAGACCTTCACCATCGCCGTCGCCGATGCCCCGCCGTCGACCCCGGTCGATGCCGACGCCGCCCCCAATTCGATCGCCGAAGGTGCGGCCGCCGGCTCGACCGTCGGCATCACCGCATCGTCGACCGACGTCAACGGCCCGGCCGTGACCTACGCGCTGATCGGCGACACCTCCGGCGGCGGCTTCACTATCAATGCGACAACGGGTGTCATCACCGTCGCCGACCCGACCAAGATCGACTATGAAAGCGCGGCCGGGCACGCCTACACCGTCACCGCCCAGGCGAGCGACGGCACGCTCGCAAGCTCACAGACCTTCACCATCGCCGTCACCGACGTCGCGCCATCGACCCCGGTCGACAGCGACGGCGCCATCAACCGCGTCGCGGTCGGCGCACCGGTCGGCTCCGGAACCGGCGTCACCGCATCCTCGACCGACGTCAACGGGCCGGGCGTGACCTATTCACTGGTCGGCGACACCTCCGGCGGCGCCTTCACCATCAACGCGACAACCGGCAAGGTCACGGTCGCCGATCCCACCAAGATCGTCTTCAACCCCGCCAGCCCGTCCTACGACGTCACAGTCGATTCCTCCGACGGCACGCTGCACAGCCAGCAGACCTTCACCATCGCGGTCGTCATCGACGCAGCTCCCGTCGTCACCGCCGGCCACACCCTGGGCTACACGGAAAATCAGGTTGCGACTGCGATCGATCCGGCGATCACCGTCACCGATTCCGACAACGCCACGCTCGACCACGCGACGGTGCAGATCACCGACCACTATGTGAACGGTGAGGACGTCCTCGGCTTCACCGCCCAGAACGGCATTACAAGCTCGTTCGACGCCGCAACCGGAACGCTGACGCTGACCGGCAGCTCCAGCGTCGCCAACTATCAGGCCGCGCTCGCATCGGTGACCTATTTCAACACCAGCGACAATCCGTCCGGGCTGGCGCGCACCGTCACGATCACCGCCAACGACGGCACGCTCGACAGCACGCCGGTCACCGACACCATCAACGTCACCCCGGTCAACGACCCGCCCGTCGTCACCGCCGGTCACACGCTGAACTACACCGAGAACCAGGTCGCGACTGCGTTCGACCCGGCGATCACGGTCACCGACGTCGACAACACCACGCTGGCCGGCGCGACGGTGCAGATCACCGGCAACTATGCCAACGGCCAGGATGTGCTGGGCTTCACCACCATCGGCAACATCACCGGCACGTTCGATGCCGCGACCGGCAAGCTGACGTTGACCGGCACCGACACGGTCGCCAACTACCAAGCCGCGCTGGCCTCGGTGACCTATTTCAACACCAGCGACAACCCGTCGGGCCTGGCGCGCACGGTCACGATAACAGCCAATGACGGCGCCGCGAACTCTACGGCAGTCACCGACACCATCAACGTCACGCCGGTCAATGATCCGCCGGTCACGACGGCGGGCGGCACCCTGAACTACATCGAAAACCAGGCTGCGAGCGTGATCGACGCATCGGTCAGCGTGTCCGACGTCGACAGTGCCAACATGGCCAGCGCGACGGTCGCCATCACCGGCGGCTTCGCCGCCGGCCAGGACGTGCTGGGCTTCGTCGCCCAGAACGGCATCAGCGGATCGTACAACGCCGCGACCGGCGTCTTGACGCTACTCGGCTCCTCCAGCGTCGCCAACTACAAGGCCGCGCTCGACTCCATCACCTACTTCAACACCAGCGACAACCCGTCTGGGGCGGATCGCACCGTCAGCTTCACCGTCAACGACGGCTCGCTGGACAGCAATACCTCGACCTCGACCATCCATGTCACGCCCGTCAATGACCCGCCGGTGATCAGCTTCGGCGCGATCGCCGGATTCACCGAACCGCCGAACGGCACGCCGGCGGCGAACTCGACGCCGGTGACGATCACGCCCAACCTGACGATCACTGACGCCGAAGGCAACAACCTGACCGACGCGACCTTCGTGCTGAACGACCTGAAGCCGTCGGACGCGCTCTCGATCTCGGGTCACGCCGGCAGCAGCGGCGACATCGGCGGCATCCACTTCGACATCACCAGCACCGCCGGCACCGAAACGATCAGCTTCACCGGCACCGACACGCTGGCGCACTACAATGCGGCGCTCGACCTGATCCAGTTCAACAATACCAGCGAAAACCCCGATACCACCGCCCGTTCCTATACCCTGACCGTGCACGACGACGGCGGCACCGCCAACGGCGGCAACAACACCGGAACGGCATCGACGACGGGAAGCGTGACCGCGGTCAACGATGCGCCCACCGCGACGGTGCCGGCGGACAATTCGATCGGCACCGCCTTCTCGCACACCAATCTTGCGATCTCCGGCCTGTCGGTGGCCGACGTCGACGCCGGCAGCGGCAACGTCACGGCAACGATCGCCTCGAACCACGCGGCATTGTCGTTCGACACCACGGGGCTATCGAGCTTCACCAACAACGCCACCCACACCGTCACGCTCACCGGCACCATCGCGCAGGTCAACACCGCGCTGGCGACGCTGACCTACAACAGTGACGACGGCTTCACCGGCTCGGATACCGTCACGCTGAACGTCAACGACAACGGCAACACCGGCACACCCGGCGCGCAAACCTCCGGCCCGCAGACCTTCCATGTCGGCGTCGTGCCGCAGGTGTTCTACATCGACAACTCGACGACAGGCACCAGCCTCAACCTCGGTACCCAGCACGATCCCTACACCTCGATCGCGGCCTTCAACGCGGCGAATCCGGCAGGCTCCGGCGACTATGTCGTGCTCGAGCACGGC
>DASVOL010000189.1:0-2418 GCA_036383375.1 Bradyrhizobium sp.
TTGGAACCTCAGGCCGCCCGCTGTCCGCTGCCGGCGTCGAGGCCGGCATAGATGCCCTTCTCGAAGCCGGCGAATGCTTCCAGGCTGTGCTTGTCGGCGAACGGCAACAGCTGGGTCAGGATCACGCCGCAGACGTCGCGCGACGGATCGATCCAGTAATAGGTGTTGGCGAGGCCCGCCCAGGCGAGGCTGCCGGCGCTACGGCCTTCCGGCGTCTTGGCGGTGTTGATCAGGAAGCTCAGGCCCCACTTCTTGACGATGTCGGGCCAGAGATCGACGTCGTTGGTGTACATCGGTGCCGCCGTGGTCATCTTGTCGACGGTGAGCTCGCCGATGTGGTTCTGCCCCATCGTCGCGACGGTCTCGGCCTTCAGCACCTGGTTGCCGTTGCCTTTGCCCTTGTTGAGGATCATCTGGCAGAACTTGAGGTAGTCGGCCGCGGTCGAATAGAGGCCGCCGCCGCCCATGTGGAATTCGGGGTTCTGCTCGAGCTCGAACGGGATCGCGGCGAGCGTGCCGTCCTCGCCGCGCGCATGCATGCCGACCAGCCGCTTGCGCATGTCGTCGGTGATCTTGAATGCTGTGTCACTCATGCCGAGCGGCGCGAACATATTGTCACGTAAGTAGGCGTCGAGCTTCTTGCCGGATGCGGCTTCCACCGCCTTGCCGACGAAGTCGATATTGGTGCCGTATTCCCAGCGCGTGCCGGGGTCGGTCATGATCGGCGTCTTCAGCGCGGCGTTCAGGCAGGTGATGATGCCGGGCGTGCCGGTCTTCTCCAGATATTTGCCGAGATCGGCGTCCCACATGTCGTAGGCGAAGCCGGCGGTGTGGGTCATCAGCTGGCGCAGCGTGATCGGCTTTTTCGCCGGCCGCAGCTTCGGCTCGCCCTTGGCATCGAAGCCGTCGAGCACCTGCACGGCGGCGAGATCGGGCAGCAGCTTGCCGATCGGCTCATCGAGCGAGAGCTTGCCCTGCTCGACGAGCTGCATCGCGCCCGCGGAGGTCACCGCCTTGGTCATCGAGGCGATCCAGAACACGCTGTCCGCCGTCATGGGATCGTTCTTGGAGAGGTCGCGCTTGCCGAACGCGCCCTCGTAGATCACGTCCTTGCCGGTGGCCGCGATGGCGACCACGCCGGGAATCTCCTTTGCCTCGCTCTTCTGCCGCAATACCTGATCGATCTGAGCCTTGCTCTGCATTGGGGGCGTCCTCCGATGGGTTATTGTTTTGAAGTGCGGGGATCATCCTCCCGCTTTTCCGCTCCCGCAAGGCGGGCGCGCTGCGATGATGTCGCGATGTCGTGACAGCAGGCCGCACGGGAACGGCTTCGCTGAGAGGACGTTCACCACGCGGGCAGATTTAGCGGTGGACTCCGTGCAAGTCCCGATGACCCGGAAAGGTGGCCACGGTAACGTGATCGGCCGATTGATTTTCGTACCTGTTTTTTTGCATTAACGCATTCAGATCGCTGCACAAACGTTGCGGCGGATTGGGCCGGATTTGACGAAAAGCGTCGTCATTTCACGCCCCGCGGGGACGCAGCAATGATTTCGACATGGAGTGAATGGAAGCGCTATCCGCGGCCGGGTCGCGGCGAGAATATCGAGGCGCCGATCAGCCCAGGTCTCTATGAGGTTCGCTACGCGGGTACCGGCGCCCTGCACTCGTTCGAGGCCGTCGATAATGTCGCCCAGGCGCTGGCGCTACTGCAGACCGGCGCCAAGTCCTGGTTCGGCCGCCGCGATGCGCGGGCGCAGGCCGACCTCGAATACCGGACCTGCGCGACCTCGACCAAGGCCGATGCCAAGGCCGCCGCCGAGCGCATGATCGGCCGCCGCGAAACCTACATGTCGGGCGGCGCGATCTGACGAGATGCCCCGGTGCGCAACTGCGCACCTGAGGTTCGATGCCAGACTTCGTCCTGGAACAGCAGCTCGCAACGGCGCCGCGTTTGCGTCCAAGCAGGGTCGCGCTGGCCGCCAGTGCATCGCCGCGGCTTTCCGCCTATAAAGGCGGCGAATACCCGACCAAGGAAATTCAGAGAAATTCCAGGAGTAACGCCATGACCCCGCCCGTTGCCGCTCGCGCCACGCCATCCGCAGCATCCTCCCTGCAAAGCCGCCTGAAGGACCCCTCCCTGCTGCGCGACCGCTGCTACATCGACGGCGCCTGGGTCGGCACACCGGAATTCGCCGTCAACAATCCCGCGACCGGCGTCGAGCTGATCAGGATTCCGCAACTGGGCGCTGATGACACCACCAGGGCCGTCGAGGCCGCCCAGCGCGCATTTCCGGCCTGGGCCAAGCTCACCGCCAAGCAGCGCTCCAACATCCTCCGCAAATGGTTCGACCTGATCATCGCCAACCGCGAGGACCTCGCGCTGATCCTGACCTCCGAGCAGGGCAAGCCGCTGGC
>DASVOL010000190.1:0-5490 GCA_036383375.1 Bradyrhizobium sp.
CCGTTCCGCGTCGCGGTGGTCGAGCAGTGCACCTATGACGGCACCATCCACTCCGCCGAGATGATCCTGAAGCGGATCGGCCATCTCTGCGACTACATCCTGTTCGACGAGGCCTGGGCCGGCTTCATGAAATTCCACCCGATCTATTCCGGCCGCTTCGCGATGGGACTTTCGAATCTCGGCCCCGAGGCGCCCGGCATCATCGCCACCCAATCGACTCACAAGCAGCTCGCGAGCTTCTCGCAGGCCTCGCAGATCCACATCCGCGACCGCCACATCAAGGGCCAGAAGCGCCGGGTCGAGCATCGCCGCTTCAACGAAAGCTTCATGCAGCACGCCTCGACCTCGCCGTTCTATCCGATCTTCGCCTCGCTCGACGTCGGCGCGCAGATGATGAAGGGCCGCTCCGGCGAGGTGTTGTGGGACGACACGATCCGGCTCGGCATCGAGCTGCGCAAGAAGATCCGCGCCGTGAAACGCGAGTTCGAGGAAAAGGAGGCGCGCGCGGAGCGGCGCTGGTTCTTCGAGCCGTTCGTGCCGGACCGCGTGATGATCCCCGACGTCGCGCGCGAGAACGGCGTGCACAATGTCGCCTGGGAGACGATCTCGACCGATCAGCTCGCGACCAATCCGTCCTACTGGCAGCTCAACCCGGGTGAAACCTGGCACGGCTTTCCCGAGCTGACCACGGGCTTCGCCATGACCGACCCGAACAAGCTCACCCTGCTGACGCCGGGCTTCGATCACGCCACCGGTGCCTATGCCGACCACGGCATTCCCGCGCCGGTCGTGGCGCAATATCTGCGCGAGAACCAGATCGTCGCCGAGAAGAACGACCTCAACTCCCTGCTGTTCCTGCTGACACCCGGCGTCGAGGCCAGCAAGGCCGGCACGCTGGTGTCCGGGCTCGTCGCCTTCAAGAAGCTGCATGACGACAACGCGCTGGTCGAGGACGTCATCCCCGAATTCTTCCGCCGCCGCCCGCAACGCTACACCGGCGTGCGGCTGCGCGACCTCTGCGGCGACATGCACCGCTTCTTCCGCGACGGCGGCGTCAGCACGCTGCAGGCCAAGCAGTTCCTGCCCGAGCATCTGCCTGAGATCGCGATGTCGCCACGCCAGGCGGCGCAATATCTGATCCGCAACGACGTCGACTATCTGCCGATCGACCAGATCTTCGGCCGCATCGCCGCGACGCCGTTCGTGGTCTATCCGCCCGGCATCGCCACCATCGTGCCCGGCGAGCGGCTGTCGGAGCGCAGCAAGCCGATGATCGACTACCTCAAGATGTTCGAGGCGAGCTTCAATGCATTCCCGGGCTTCGAGGTCGAGGTCCAGGGCATCTACAAGGAGATCGACGACGCGGGCCGCGTCCGCTTCTACACCTATGTCGTGTCCGAATAGGCCAGCGGACGCAACACAATGGAGAATGATCACAAGATCACCGTCCGCCCCTCGCGCGACAGCGACGTCGACGCGATGCTGTCGATCTACCGCTATCACATCCGCCACGGCATCGAGGAGAGCGTCGACGACAGCGGCACACCGGAGCCCGACGACCTGCGCGACCGCCGCAAGAATCTGCGCAACACCCGCCTGCCGCATCTGGTCGCGCTATGCGACGGCGAAGTGGTCGGCTACGCCTATGTGGTCCAGTTCCGCAAGCGCCCCGCCTATCGCTACACGGTGAAGCATTCGATCTATATTCACCACCGCTTCACCGGCAAGGGAGTCGGCGGCCGGCTATTGCAGGAGCTGGTGGACACCTGCGCCGCTTCCGGCTTCCGCCAGATGATCGGCTACATCGACAGCGACAATGCCGCCTCGCTGGCGCTGCACGACCGCTTCGGCTTCACACGCGTCGGCCATCTGCCGGGTGTCGCCTACCGCTACGGCCATTGGTCGGACACCGTGATGGTGCAACGCTCGCTCGCCGCCGGCTCGACCGCCCCACCGCCGCCCGCGCCGCTGTCGCGGCGGTGATGGGGACCACGCCATCCGCCGTCGTCCCTGCGAAAGCAGGGAGCCATACTCCGCAGCGGATGTCGTGACCGGGACTCGTCATTCCACCATCGCGCAACAATGGCTAGAGGTGGTTATGGGTCCCTGCTCCCGTGCGCAATTGCGCACTAGGCAGGGACGACATCGAGTATGCTGCCCGGTCCCGGATTCACGTTTCCGCACTGTCGCGGCCGCGCGTCCCTACTCCAGCGTAAATCCGACCCGCAGCGCCACCTGGTAGTGGCGGACCTTGCCGTCTTCGATATGGCCCCGGGTCTGCACCACCTCGAACCATTTCATTTCCCGGATCGTCTTCGACGCGCGGCTGACGGCGTTCTCGATCGCCGCCTCGATGCTCTTGTCCGATGATCCGACCAGTTCGAGGATCTTGTAGACGTGGTCCTTGTCGTGCGTGGTGGGCATGTCGACCTCCTCTGTGGATGCGCGATCCGGACAATTTGCACTCCGATCCGGACAGTCCGTCGTCCGGTACGGGCTGTCGTCAAACGACGAATGCTGCGCGGCAACACACCGGTTGACTTGAATCAACGTGTTGCAGCGCCTTTGGTGCCAGCATGCATTTGGTGCCAGCCGGGCGCCTGCCCTTGTCCGCGCCTTGACCTATGGTAGCATGGTTTGACCAAGTATTCGGGAGCGATACGATGTCGACAGCGTCCAGCTCACCCGCCACACCTCCTCACAGCCTCGGATCCGGGCTTGCCAACCTTCGCGCGAAGTGGGGCTGGATCGTCGCCCTTGGCGTGATCTACCTGATCGCAGGCGTGCTCGCCTTCGGCAGCGTGTTCTTCGCCACCGTCGTCAGCGTGCTGTTCGTCGGCGCCATGATGATCGTCGCCGGCGTGGCCGAGATCATCAATGCGTTCCAGTTCAAGACGTGGGGCAAGTTCCTTTTCTGGCTGCTGCTCGGCGCGCTCTATGTCGTCGCCGGCTTCATCACCTTCGAGAACCCCCTGCTCGCCGCGGCGACCCTGACGCTGTTCCTCGGCATCGCCCTCGTCGTCTCCGGCATCGTCCGCATCTTCCTGGCGTTCGGCATGAACTCGGCGGCGCCGTGGGGAATGGTCGCGATCTCCGGGCTGATCACGCTGGTGCTCGGGGCCATGATCCTGGCGCGCTGGCCGGTGTCGAGCCTGTATGTGCTCGGCATCTTCCTCAGCGTCGACCTGATCTGCGCCGGCGTCAGCTGGATCAGCATGGGCATGGCGCTGAAGCAGCGCGCCTGAATTCGCAAGGCGTGGGCGAACCGGCCGGCCCCGCATAAGGCGTGAGCATTCGCGCCTTCACGTTGTCGTGTCCATGTCGCCAAATCGCGGCTTCCCGCTCGAACCCACTTCCATCAGGGCCCGTCCAATTTGACGAGCGGGCCATTCCGGTTTCGCCGAACCGAAGGATGGAATTTCTGATGTCGATACGATCAAGATTATCAGCAGCAGCATTATTCACTGTCGCAGGCAGCACCGTGTTCGCGGCAGCGGCCGTGCTGGCCACGACCGTCGCCACGACGGCCCTGACGACCACCGCAGCCCATGCATTTCAGCCGCGTGTCGTTCCGCCCTGCAGCTTCTTCCTATTCACGGAGGGATGCGGGCAGCCTGCCCCACCGACCGATCCGGGTCGTGCGCGCAACCGCGACATCTCGCCAGCCTACATGAAACAGTCCGATCCGCGCTACAATCAGAGCCTGCTGAACGCAGGCGGAGGTGGTGGTGGCGGAGGGGGCGGCGGTGGTGGCGGCCGCTAGCACGATCGCCAGGCGGGCTGCGGTGACGTAACCCGCCACAAGTTTCCTGCGCGGAGAGATGGCGGGTTACGCTTGCGCCAACCCGCCCTACAGTTCTCCCTGCAGTCTCAGGGCTGCGCGAGGTGCCAGGCGCCGTTGAGAAAACCGTCGCCGGTGGTGTCGCCGGCCTTCTGGTCCTTGGCGAAGGTATAGAGCGGCTTGCCCTTGTAGGCCCACTGCTTCGAGCCGTCGTCGCGCGAGATGATGGTGTAGCCGCCTTCGGCCTTGTCGCTGGCTTCCGCCTTCAGCACCGGCCAGTTGGTCGCGCAGGGACCGTTGCAGGCCGACTTGCCCTCGGTGTCCTTGTCGAAGGTGTAGAGCGTCATGCCCTTGGTGTCGGTCAGGACCGAGCCCTTCGCCGTGGTGCCGGTCTTGGTCGGCGGCGCGGCAAGCGCGGCTGATGCGAGTGCGAACGAAGCAGCGGCAGCGAGCGCAAGTGCGAGCGTTGTCTTCATGGTGTCTCCTTTTCGAATGCAATGGCTTGCATGCGTAGGACGCCGGAAGGCGCGCGCTATTCCGCCGTCGGCGCGGAAACAATTTCCGGCCGAGCGACGGGCGTGAGGGGAATAAAGCCGAGAGCGCGTGCCGATACCGGCAGGTAGAGCCTCTCGCTGACGCGTTTTCTTCACGCGAACCGGCATCCACTTCGCTCGAAAACGCTCTACCGCCTGATCTCCTCGGCCGCGCGCACCAGCGGGCGGGCGGAGAGCTGGATCGGCCCGGAGAACGGCGTGCTCATTTCGAGGATCAGATAGATCGCGGCCGCGATCAACGCCGCCGCGGCGATGTAGGTCGAGACCACCACCGCATTGCGCGGCGCGCGAAAGCCGAGCGTTGCGAACATCAGCGTCAGCCACCCGACAAGGATGCAGATCAGCGGTGACGGGAACGACCCGTCGGACTGCTCGACGAAGGTCCAGCGCTGCTGCACCGCCTGCCGATAGACCGAGCGCGCGTCGTTCCACAGCGCGATCTTCTGCTCGTCGTTGAACTTCAGCTCGCGGAGACTATTGCCGACCTCGTCGAGCAAATGTTCGGACACCTCGTTCGCGCGCGAGATCGGGGCATCCTTGAGCGCCTGCTCGACATAGGCGAGCAGCCGCTTGCGCGGCTCGTCGGCGCTGGGGCCGAGCGGCCGCAGGCTGCGGTCGAGCAGGATGAGGTCGGTGGCGAAGACGTGCAGGTTGCGGTCGACCGCCGCATAGGTGTTGGCCGAATTGTTCATCATCAGCCCGAGCAGCAGCGACGGCATGGTCACGAACAGGGTCGCGACCAGGCGTACCGAGGTATTGGTCTCGTCGCTGCGGTGATGCTCCCCGAGCCGGCCATGGATCGCCATGGTCGCAAGCGCGGCGCCGCCGAGCAGCATGAAGATCAGGATGGCGACGACGACTGCAACCACGGCTTGCAAGGACCTGCGAGAGAATCAGATGCGCAGGATAGCAAGTGCCGCGCGGCGGCGCATGCCCGGTTGACTGGCCTTCCCCACGCGCTATCCAGTCCGGACCGGCCTTGGCGCTCCGGTAGGCGCGCCAGGGCACCCGAGGAGAGAACCACGTGCATATTGTCCACGACAGCGAGGTCAACCGCGTCCTGAGCTTTCCGATCCTGATCGAGGCGATCGAGGCCGCGCACCGGCGTCCGAAGATCGCGGTGCACGACAGTTATCTCGGCGACGACAGGGGCCA
>DASVOL010000191.1:0-2651 GCA_036383375.1 Bradyrhizobium sp.
GCTCGGGCTCGCGCTGCATGAGCGCCACGGCAAGCTCGACATCCTGGTCGGCAATGCCGGCACCGCCGGTCCCTCCTCGCCGCTCGGCCATATCGAGCTGAAGCCGTGGAACGACGTGTTCGCGATCAACGTCACGGCGAATTTCCAGCTGATCCGCTGCATGGACCCGCTGCTGCGGCAGTCCGACGCCGGCCGCGCGGTGTTCGTGACATCAGGCGTGGCGCACAAGGCCAACGCCTATCTCGGCCCCTATGCCGCCTCGAAGGCCGCGCTGGACGCGCTGGTGCGCTCCTGGGCCCACGAGACCGCCAACACGGCGCTACGCGTCAACCTGTTCAGCCCCGGCCCGATCCGCACCCGGATGCGCGCGCAGGTGTTTCCCGGCGAAGACCCGATGACGCTGGACACGCCCGACATGGCGGCCGAATACGTCGTGCCGATGTGTTCGCCGGAGTGGACCGAAACCGGCAAGCTCTACGACTACAAGGCGCGCACGCTGCGGAATTTCCAGCCGCCGGCGTGAGCGGGCGCCCAAGCTCGTTCCGATCTACTTTGCATCGGAGGCAAGCTGGACCCCTATGTTGGCCAGATCAGTGATCTGACGCCAGACCTCGACTTGCCGACCAACGAGTTGCACGGCGACGGCCGGCGACAACGGCCTGATGAGTTCGACCAGATGATCGATCGCGCTCGGATCGGTCACGCCGAACTTGTCCACGATGGTGATGATGCTCTCCGGCTTGCCCGCTCCGTCGAGCCGCCAGGCCAATTCTGCCGCGCGACCGGCGTCGTTGCCGGTGAGCCGGGCCATCGTCAGGACCTGCGAAAGATCGTCGCGCGCCCGGTCTTCGTCGCCGGTCGTGTACCAGGCATTGGCTGCAGCGAGCAGCAAGGGCGCGTCCTGCGCAGTCCCCGCGCGCTGTTCGAGCGCCTCGATCGCCGGCGCGGCCGCAGCCCCGTGGCCGGTGTCGATCGCGCGCCTGACGACATAAGACATCGTTTCGCGGACCTTCGCATCGTCGCGTAGCTTGACGGCGGCGGCGACCGCGCCAGTGACATCGCCGCGCCCCGCGCGCGCGAGCGCCAGGTTGTTCAGAGCCGCGTCATGCTGCCATTGCAACTGCTGATCTCCGGTGGGCGACGACATCGCAAGCGTCATGGCTTCCGCATCGCGCTTTTCGACGAGATCGCGACGTCCGAGCCGGGCATATTCATCGGCGGCCTTGCTGAAGCACTGGCTGCGACGTGCAGAATTGCTCACCGCAGCGGCGGCCGTCTCGACGTCGCGATCCCGTGCCAGCCGCGCCAGCACCGAGATCAGCGCATTGACAACATCGGATTGAGCGATGTCGTCCTTTCCATTCACCCATCGTGGCCACGGCTCGACCAGCCTCGCGGCTGGATCAGGTGATCCGACGGCGAGAAAAGCGTCCGCGAGCGCGATCACTGCCGACGGCTGAGCATCGCTGTTCGCAAAGCGATCGACCACCTTCCCGGCGCGTTGAGCGGCGCGAGAAATTTCAGCCTGATCGCCGCGCCTCAGCGCATCGCGCAACAACTGCTCCAGAGCAAAGGGCTCGTCGAGACGTTCGGCCTCACGCCACGCTTCCTCGCGCCAACCTGTCGCTGCCGGGTACGTGTTGGCGATCACCAGCAACCAATCAACTGTTTGCGCACCGCGGCCGCCGACAAGACGCAAGGTCCGATCGGGCTGTCCGAGGCCGGCCCATACCGTTCCAGCAAGTCCGGGGATGGCCTGCGCGTCTTGATCGCTGTCACCTGCGATCGACGGCAATTCCTGTTCGACGCCCTCGACAATCTCCCGCGCCTGTGCCGCGTCTTTCTCCTCGACGAGGCGCGAGGCAACGGCAAGCAATCCGCCAAGCCGCTCCACCGTCGACTTTCGCTGCCGCGCGGTCTCAATAGCGTCAGCGAAGCGGCCCGCGCGCGCAATCCAATCGATATCTTCCCAGGGCGCCGGATCGGGATTATCTGAAATCACGTAATCGAGAGCAGTTTTGAGGTCATTGTCGGCCAATTCCTGCTCGGCGAATTCAACGTGAGTTCGATTGTCGTCACCAGGTGGCAGTTTCTTTGCGAGCAAGAAGACTTCAGCCGCCAGGCACTTGACGCTGGGCGCAGTCGCGCAATCGATCGGAATGGCGGCCGAGGAGCTCAGGCAAAGCATCGAAGCCGCCATGCCGATCAACCATCCACGCATCCGCTCGGCCTCGCTACCTGAGATAGCAGTTTGATACTGCACGCCAACTGGTCGCGCAACGCGCCTGCGACGGATTGACTCCTCCCCCGCCCCGCGATTGACTGCCCTCCTCAAGCGGGACGCCCCGCCAAGAAAAATCTCGGGAGGCATCATGACGCCGACGTTCAATCGCGCGCGCTCCATTCTGTCCGGATTGTTTCTCTCCGCCGGCATCGCATCGTCAGCCCTTCTTGCTCAGCCAACACCCGCCAGGGCCGGTGATGTCCCAACCTTCGCGGTCGATGCGTCCTGGCCCAAGCAGCTGCCCAACAACTGGATCATCGGCCAGGTCGGCGGCATCACCGTCGACTGGCAGGGGCATATCTGGGTGGTGCACCGGCCGCGCTCGCTGACCGATGGCGAGAAGGCGGCGAGCCTCACCCCGCCGCGC
>DASVOL010000192.1:0-8290 GCA_036383375.1 Bradyrhizobium sp.
CGAGTAGGCGCCGTCGTCACGCTCGAGCCGGTACGGCTCGGCGGGACTGAGCGACGGTTGCGCCATGAAGCGCGGCCGCGTGCCCCGATGCTTCTGCGCGGCATGCACCAGGAAGGGATGGCACAGATAGACCGTGCCCGCTTCGCCCTTCGCCAACGCGAACTCGCAATCGGCGCCCATTTGCGCGAGGTTCATGCGCGCGCGTCCGGCCGCGCCGGCCGGTGCCAGGTAACGCGCCATCGGAAAGTGCGAGCCGACCCTGATACGGGTCGGCGCATCGTCCTCGCCGACATCGGAGAACAGGAACAGCATCAAGAGCGCCCGGCCACGCGAGTTGACGTTCACGCGCCATGCCGAGAAGTCGCTCCGTTCGTTCGGGTCGCAATCGTCGCCGGGAAAGCTGACATCGACATGCCAGCCGGCATCACCGGGATCGTCCGGATGCGGGAACCGCACCGGGAAGGTCCCGATGTTGTGGCGCGGAGACCAGCGGCCGGGGCCTGCGATCTGGTCGAACGCCCGATACAGCAGCAGCGAGTTGATCGCCAGCCGGAACGGTTCATCGCCATAGCCGGGCAGCCGCACTACTGGGCGCGTCCAGGTCGAAGGATCATGCTCGCTGCACGGCAGGTCGCGCCACATGATGGCGCGTCCCGCATCGGCGAGTTCACGGGGAAAAGCGTTGTCGATCCGGACAAAGCCCTGTTCGATGAATTGCTCGATTTGCGCGTCGCTGAGCGCACGCGCGTCGTCTCGATTGGTCATGGTTGTCTCTCAAATCATCGCCAGCCATCGATGCCCCGCTATGCGCGGAGTTGGGCCGGCCTATTCGGTTCACTGGAATCCCGCGAGCGCAGGCTCGCGAGGACGATCAGCGCTTCCGTGCGGAAGCGTGTTTCCTGGCGGAAACGAGATCAGCCCAGGAAGAAGACCGATGCGATGTTGAGAGTGCGTGTCATCATGGCGGCGCGAACCTACAACCGGTGCGCGCCGGAATCAATCAGTGGGGGCGATCCGCCACCACTACTCGTCGCGATAGACCTTCTCGCGCTTCTCGTGGCGTTCCTGCGCCTCCACCGACAGCGTCGCGATCGGGCGGGCTTCGAGCCGCTTCAGCGAGATCGGGTCACCGGTCTCTTCGCAATAGCCGTAGGTGTTGTCTTCGATGCGCTGGAGCGCCGCGTCGATCTTGGAGATCAGCTTGCGCTGACGATCGCGGGCACGAAGTTCGATCGCGCGGTCGGTTTCCGAGGAAGCTCGGTCCGCGAGGTCGGGGTGATTGACGTTCTCTTCCTGCAACGTCTGCAGCGTGACCTTCGATTCGCGGAGGATCTCATCCTTCCAGGCCAGCAGCTTGGCGCGGAAATAATCGCGCTGCCGCTCATTCATGAAAGGCTCTTTTTCAGTCGGCCGGTAGTTCTTCAGCTTTTCCAAAGGCAGCCATGTCCCTGTCTGGCGGAGGGAACAAAACCCCTCCGCGCGGCGCCTTATATAGCCACGACATGTGACAGACAATATCTGCCACCGCGAAAGGCGGGCCGCCCCCAAGGCCTTGCACAGGCAAACTTATCCGCCCGCCTGGAGCCGGCCCTTACCCCTCACCTGCCCCCTCAATAACCGACCGTGAAACGCCGGCGGATATGGGCCGGACGCTCGATTTCGTCGGCGAGTGCAACTGCGAAGTCCTCGAACGAGATCGAGCTTTTGCCGTCGGCCGCGGTCAAAAGCTGGTCGGTCCCGAGCCGGAACTTGCCGGTCCGCTCGCCCGCCACGAACAGCGCCGAAGGCGACAAAAAGGTCCAGTTCAGGTCCTTTTCCTGGCGCAGCAGGTCAAGGAATTCGCCCCCCTTCGTAGCTTCAGCCTTGTACTGGGCCGGGAAGTTCGGCGTGGTCACCAGGCGGACGCCGGGCGCCACCTCGAGGCTGCCGGCGCCGCCGACCACGAGATAGCGACCGACCCCGGATGCCTTGGCCGCCGCGATCAACTTGGCCGGGTCGCTGACCGTGAAATGGACGGAACTGATCGCGGCATCGTGGCCGGCCCACAGCGCGGCCAGGGCGGCCTGGTCGTTCACATCCCCCTTCACGGCAGTGACGCCAGGCAGGGTTGCGATCTTCTCCGGGTTGCGGGCGATGGCGGTGACGGCATGGCCGCGGCGGGCGAGTTCCGCGGTGAGGCGCGAGCCGGCCTGGCCGGACGCACCGGCGATGGCGATCTTCATCAAAGTCTCCAATTGATAGTTTCCAATGGTGACTAGATAGCGAAATGGATGTAGGTGTGAAGAAGGCACTCTTGTCTCACCTGATTACGCCGGAGTAACCCGATGAAAGCAGCCAGCCTGAAACCGGACGCCTATGCCGCCAATTGTCCGACGCGCCAGATCCTCGACCGGGTCGGCGACAAATGGGCGGTGCTGATCCTGCTGCTGCTGCGCAGCGAGCCGATGCGCTTCAACCAGCTTCGCCGCGCCATCGAAGGCATCTCGCAGAAGATGCTGTCGCAGGTGTTGAAGAGCCTGGAGCGCGACGGGCTGCTGCGCCGCCGCGCGATCGCAACCGTTCCGGTCACCGTGGAGTATTCGATCACGCCGCTTGGATCGACGCTCGCCGAAGCGGTCGATCCGCTGCGCGACTGGGCCGAGCAGAATCTGAAGGAAGTGCTGGCCGCGCAGCGCCGCTACGACACGCAGCGCAAGGCACTGGCGGCCTGAATCAGCTCAGGTGATCGAGAGGCGCCTAATATTGCCCGGCCTTGGCGAGTTCGACTTCGACGCGCAGCTCGATCTCACCCAGCACGGCATCGAGGCCGGGATCGCCGGAGGATTCCTTCAAGCTCGCCGCGGCATCGCGCAGCCGGTTCACGGTGGAGGAATCGAAATTACCGGACAGCAATCCGAGCTTCAGCGCATCGAGCACGTCGAGGGCGCCCTTGCCGCGCGCCACTGAGCGCTTGCGCCGTTCGGTCGGATCTTCGACGCCCTGCAGCGCGAGCAGCGCATCGAGGCTCGCGGCGGCCTTTGGTGCGGCGGTGGAGCGAACCTCCTCCTGCGCGGTGGTCGCATCCGGCAGCGAGAAGCCGCCCGACGAGGTGCGCCGCGTCGAGCTGGTGGACGTGCCAAGCGTGGTGCCGTTCGGTCCGTAGATGCGCATCGTCATGATCCCGCAGGCCTGAATGCCCCGAGCATCGCCGTTTTATGGTTAACGGTGCGTAAACGACCCGGCAATTTCTGCCGCCGCACGGCAGTTTCGCGCTCCCTGGCGAACCGGAACCGAATCGCGACCCGACAATTTCGATAAATATATCAATACATTGCCCCAACGAGAGGAAGTGGCACGCGGCTCGCATGGTTAATGGCGGATCGCCGTCATGGGAGTGTCGCGTGATCCGCGTGAAGTTCGAGGGGAGAATTGGATGCCCGGCATCCGCACCGCAAATCTATTCGGAGTGGCCTGCGCCGCGCTGCTGGCGCTGGCGGCCTCCGTCATGCCGGCGGCCGCGACGTCGCGGATCAAGGATCTCGCCAACATCGAGGGCGTGCGCCAGAACCAGTTGATCGGCTACGGCCTCGTGGTCGGCCTCAACGGCACCGGCGACACGCTGAACAACATCCCCTTCACCAAGCAATCGCTGCAGGCGATGCTCGAGCGCATGGGCGTCAACATTCGTGGCGCCACCATCCGCACCGGCAACGTCGCCGCCGTGATGGTCACCGGCAATCTGCCGGCGTTCGGCACCCAGGGCACGCGGATGGACGTCACCGTCTCCGCGCTCGGCGACGCCAAGGACCTCCGCGGCGGCACCCTGCTCGTTACCCCCCTGCTCGGCGCCGACGGCAACGTCTACGCAGTCGCGCAGGGCACGCTGGCGATCTCCGGCTTCAACGCCGAGGGCGAGGCCGCCAAGGTGGTGCGCGGCGTGCCGACCGTCGGCCGCATCGCCAACGGCGCCATCATCGAGCGCGAGATCGAGTTCGCGCTCAATCGCCTGCCAAACGTGCGCCTCGCGCTGCGCAACGCCGACTTCACCACCGCCAAGCGGATCGCCGCCGCGGTCAACGACTATCTCGGCGTCAAGACCGCCGAACCGCTCGATCCCTCCACGGTGCAGCTCTCGATCCCGCCCGAGTTCAAGGGCAACGTCGTCGCCTTCCTGACCGAGATCGAGCAGTTGCAGGTCGATCCTGATCTGGCCGCAAGGATCGTGATCGACGAGCGCTCTGGCATCATCGTGATGGGCCGCGACGTTCGCGTCGCCACCGTCGCGGTGGCGCAAGGCAACCTCACCGTCACGATCTCGGAGAGCCCGCAGGTCAGCCAGCCCAATCCGCTGTCGCGCGGCCGAACCGTGGTGACACCGCGCAGCAACGTGCAGGTCACCGAGGACGGCAAGAAGTTCGCCGTCGTCAAGGACGGCGTCTCGCTGCAACAGCTCGTCGACGGCCTCAACGGTCTCGGCATCGGACCGCGCGATCTCATCAGCATCCTGCAGGCGATCAAGGCCGCCGGCGCGATCGAAGCCGACATCGAGGTGATGTGATGGGAAGCCTGATCAACAGCACCACCGGCAGCATGCCGAACAAGGCACTGATGCCGATGTTCAACGGCCGCCCTGATCCGGTGCTGCAGGATGCGATGAAAAAGGTCTCGCCGCAGCAGATCACCAAGGCGAAGGCGACTGCGACCGACTTCGAATCGATGTTCCTCAACACGATGTTCTCGCAGATGACCACCGGCCTGAAGGGTGAAGGCCCCTACGGCGACACGGTCGGCACCGGCGCGTGGCGCTCGATGCTGACCGACGAATATTCGAAAAACTTCGCCAAGTCCGGCGGCGTCGGCATTTCCAACGAAGTGTTCCGCTCGCTGATCCTGCAGCAGGCCAACAAGAGCTAATTGGGTTTTCAAGGAGCAGCGCGATGAACCAGCGTCCACAGCAGCATCGGCCGGCCGCCCCCGCCGCGCGGCCCGCGACGTCGACGCCCCCCGACGTCGCACGTCTCGCCAACGAGCTGACCGAGGTGATGAGCGCGCTGCTCGCGGTCGTCGAGCAGGAGACCGGGTTCGTCCGCGCCGGCAAGATCCGCGAGGGCATGCAGCTCGAGGCGCAGAAGTCGGAGCTGTCGCGGCGCTACATGCTCGCGGTCGAGCACCTGAAATCGATGCAGAAGATGCTGTCGCAGACCGAACCCGAACTGCTCGCGACGCTGCGGCGTCATCACGAGACGTTCCGCGCGATGCTGCAGGTCAACCTGACGGTGCTCGCCACCGCACACGCGGTCTCCGAGGGCATCGTGCGCGGCGTCAATGCCGAAGTGCAGCGCCGCAACATCCCGAACACCTATACCGCGAACGGACAGCGCGCCACGCCGGGTCCGCGCAACATGACGCCGATCGCCGTCAGCCGCACGCTCTGACGCGCATACGCCGACAATTTAGCTCAATTCAACGCTGCCCCAGCAGCGTGACATTCAGCGTGTTCCCTAACAGCCTGTTGAGAGGTTCCCCGTAGAGTTGCGGATCGTGAGGGGTTGGGATTTGACTCAAGCAAACTAGTGCCTGTGCACTACGAGGCTGCCATGAGTACAGATTTCAACATCAAGCCGGTGGGGGCACCGGTTGCAGCGCCGATAATCACTCCTGTGAGTGATACGGCGCAGAAGGCGGTGAAGACCGAATTGCCCGCGAGCCAGAGCGTCACTGCTCCGGAGCCGAGCGTGCGCGTCACGATCGATCCCAACGCCGTCAATGCATCGATTTCAAATCAGGCGCCGTCGGTCACCGATCAGGTCATCATCGACCGCGATGCGCGCGCCGTGGTCTACCAGGTGGTCGACAATCGCACGAACCTGGTGGTGAGGCAGTTTCCGGAAGAAGCCGTATTGCGCCGCCGTGCCTATTTCCACGCGCTTGATCTCAGCAAGGACGCGCCGACGCGGGCGCGCGCAACCGACCGCCGCGCATAACGCAAGCGATCGGACCCTCACTTCTGTGTGGCGTAGGCCTTGTCGAGATAGGTCGATCCGGTGGCCGGATCGGTCACGACATTGGCGATCAATGCCGTCCCCTGCTGCACCAGCGAAAACTTGGTATCGCCGACCCGGAATGCGCCGTCCTTGATCAGGACGTCCTGATACTTGCTGGTGCCGTCGCTCTGATAGTGGACCTTGGCGCGGAAGCCGTCGACGTTCGACACCGAGATGTTGAACGACTTGTTGTTGGCGTACTTGCCGCTCCAGCTGCCCTCATAGAGCTTCGGATCGACGGCCACATAGGGCGTCTTTGACGGAACCGTCAGGCCGGCAGCCTTGTAGTTGGCGGACAGGATGCTCAACACGTCGGCCATGCCGAGAGCTCCGTTGCGAACCGTCGATCAGCCGCGTCCCGAGAGGCCGGCGGCGATGTTGCAGTTGATGTCGATCAGCGACTTCAGCTTCGCCGGGTCCGGATTCATCTGGATGTCGATGGTCTGCTTCATCACGAACACGCTGATGTTCGCGATGTTCTGACGCACCTCGAGCGGCTGCGGATTGTCGGCGCCTTCTGCGGCGCTGAGGAAGATCGACCACAGGCGGCGATTGAACAGCAACGCGTGATCGAGCGCCTTGTCGGGGCCGTTCCAGTTCGCCTGGACTTCCTGCAGCTGCCGCGCAGCCTTCAACAACGCCTGCGCTTCGATTTCACGGGGGGACGCCGTCGTCGTTGACGTACGGGCGTAGGCCTGGGCTGCATTCGACATTAATGACCTCGATGGGGTGCGGATTTCTCGGGCCGCGGAGACGCAATTCTAGCGCTCGATATTTATGCATCCGGCGCCTTTAAATATGGTTAGCAGGCGTTACCAAATGCGCCGTTCTAACGGCATAGAAAGATACCGTAATATCCCGGAGACAAAGCAAAACGGCGGGGTTTCCCCCGCCGTTGTCGAAGTGCTTGTCGAGGCGTTTAGCGGAGCAGCTGCAGCACGCTCTGCTGGCTCTGGTTGGCGAGCGCCAATGCGGAGACCGCGATCGACTGGCGGGTCGACAGCGCCTGGCTGTTGGCCGCTTCCTCGTTGGTGTCGGCCAGCGTCAGGTTCGACGAACCGGTCTGCAGCACGTTGATCAGGTTCTTGGAGAAATCCTGACGGATCTGCACGATCGACAGGTTCGAACCCAGCGTCGAGGCTTCGCTGCGCAGCGAGGCGCTCGCGGTGCCCAGCGACGCAATGACACTGTTCGCCGAGTTGTTGTCGAGGAAGTCGGTGCCGGCGGTCAGCGATTTCAGGCCAAGGCCGGTGGCATTGAAGGTGACGCCACTGATCGCGAGCGTCGACTTGCCGGTCTCGTTGAAGGTCAGCTTCAGGTTGTCGCCGTTCAACAGGTTGATACCGTTGAACGAGGCGTCCTGCGCCGTGGTCGTGATCTGCGCGATGGTGTTGTTATACTGCGTCACCAACGCGGCGCGCGCGGACTGCGAGGCCGGATCGGCAACCGGAGCAGTCGCGGCGCCGAACGTCGCGGTGCCGGTGCCGGTGTAGGTCACCGCACCGATCGTCGTCGACGCAGCGTCATTGGTCGTGGTGACGACAAGCTTGTTGGAGCTGTCGAGGCTCGCCGTCAGGTTGCTGGCCGCCAGCGACGTGTTCAGCTGCGCCAACGACGTGCTGGCGCCGAAAGTGAAGGTGAAGGCGGGTTGGCCGGCAGCGGCCGCAATCGCCAGGGTGTCACCGCTCTTGATGGTGGTGCCGTCGACGAGGTTCGCCGCGGTGCCGCCGAGCGCCGCCGCCGAGCTGACCGTCGACCGCGTGGTGTAGCCGGTCGGGCTCTGCAGCACCTGGTTGGCAATCGACTTGGCGGTGTCGACCAGCTTCTGCAACGAGGTGATGCCGGTGTTGGCAGCCTGCAGCACCTGCACACCGTTGCCGATGCCGTCGAGCAGGTTGTTGATGTCGCTGGCGCGGTTGTCGAGCGATTGTGCGGTGAAGAAGTTGGTCGGGTTGTCGAGCGCCGTGTTGACCTTCTTGCCGGTGGCAAGACGGTTCTGCGTGGTGGAGAGCAGATCGGCGGTGGACTGGAGGGAGAGGAGGTTCTGACGAACGGAGGAGGAGAGAATGATACCGGACATTTTCATACCTTTCTGGTGTGAAACTGAGGAAAAAACCGCGCCAATCCTTTCTGATCGGGCGGATGGCCGATCCTGCCGGTCAAGCCTCGAAGGAAAAAGAAATCTCCAGCACGGCATTTAAGACAAATGCCGAAGAATAAAATTGTCGCCACTGGGCGAAGTTCGCCGCGAAAACTACTGAGACGAC
>DASVOL010000193.1:0-23615 GCA_036383375.1 Bradyrhizobium sp.
CTTCGTCGCCAACCGGCTGCAGCGCGCGATCATGCGCGAGGCCTGCTATCTCGTGCAGGAAGGCGTCGTCACGGTCGACGAGTTGGACGACATCGTCACCAGCTCGATCGGGTTGCGCTGGGCCGTGAACGGGCCGTTCAGTTCGTTCCACATGGGCGGTGGACCGAAGGGGCTCGAATCGTTCTTCCAGCACCTCGGCAAGAACATGGCCGCGTCGTTCAAGGCGATCCCGCAGGTCGATCTCGACGAGGCGCTACAACGCAAGATTATCGACCAGGCTGCGGCATCTTTCGGCAAGACGCCGATCCCGCGGATGGAACGTGAACGCGACGACACACAGGTGGCGCTGTTGCACGTGCTGGCGGCACGTAACGGCAGGGATCGAACATAGCCGGCTCGCGCGCGCAGACACCGGCGCTCGCCATCTTTCGGAATCCAGACGAGCCTGGGGTGATCCTCGGGCAACAGGCGGAGACGGACTCACATGAGCATCTTCGAAGGTTTGAAGGTCATCGACTGCGGCAGTTTCATCGCCGCGCCAACCGCCGCGACACTGTTGGGAGATTTCGGCGCCGACGTGATCAAGATCGAACCGCCCGGCGCAGGCGACGCGTTCCGTCAGGTGCCGAAGCTACCGGGCATGCCGAGATCCGACCACCCCTATGGCTGGCTGCTCGACAACCGCAACAAGCGCGGCCTCGCACTCGATCTATCGAAGCCCGAGGGCCAGGCGGTGCTGCATCGGCTGGCCTCCACCGCCGACGTGTTCATCACCAACTATCCACTCGCTGTCCGCAGGAAGCTCGCGATCAGCTACGAGCGGCTTGCCGCGGCGAATGAGCGGCTGATCTACGCATCCTTCACCGGCTATGGCGAAACCGGCGACGAAGCGGGAAAGCCGGGCTTCGATGTCACTGCCTACTGGGCGCGTTCAGGCCTGATGGACATGGTGCGGAGCGACGCCAGCACGCCGCCGGCGCGGGCGCTCGCCGGCATGGGCGATCACCCGTCGGGCGTTTCGCTGTTCGCCGCTGTCGCGGTGGCGCTGTATCAGCGCGAGCGTACCGGCCGGGGCACCCAGGTCGGCTCCTCGCTGCTCGCCAACGGCGTCTGGTCGAACGGCATCATGGCGCAGGCGGCGCTGTGCGGGGCGACGTTCACGCCGCGGCCGCCGCGCGAGAATCTGTTCAATGCGCTTGGCTGCTACTACCGCTGCCGCGACGGCCGCTGGCTGCTGCTCGCGATCGTCAACGAGCAGCGCGACTTTCCGACCGTGGCGAAATGCCTGGGCCTTGATGACCTGCTCACTGATCCGCGCTTTGCCAAGCAGGCCGATCGCTTCGCGCGTTCCGCAGAACTGATCGCCCTGTTCGACGCGGCATTCGCGGCACGGGACCGCGACGAATGGCGGGCGCGCCTCGATCAGGCGGGCATCGTCTTCGAATGCGTTGCCGAGATGGGCGACCTGTGCACCGACCGGCAAATGCTGTCGGCCGGCGTGCTGGTGCCGTTCGAGAACGATGAGATGCTGACCATCGACAGCCCGTTCTTTGTCGACGGTGCGACCAAGGTGAAGCCGCGCAAGGCGCCCGCGGTCGGCGAGCACAGCACGCAGATCTTGCGCGAGGCCGGCTACGATGACGCGGCCATCGCCGGAATGCGCGAAAGCAAGATCCTGGCATGATACGCTGACCACGAGGCGATGCCTGCCGCCTTCATTGCGTGCATGAGAAAGGCCGCGCCCCTCGGGTGAGAAGCGCGGCCAGTCTCGAGGCGCCCGAACCGGGGGGCACCACAGCGGCGATGCGGCGCAGCTGAGGTTCGGAGGACGCCCTCGAGCAGAATCGATCAGCGCCCGACGCGTCCGTTACTCCTTGACCAGCCATCGCGCTTACTGTCGAAGACCAATCTATGCATGGAGTTCGACCGCGAGGAGGTTCGACGAGGCCGGTTCGGAGGTGACTTATGGACAGCGCTGGGTGACGAGCGGTCAGACGGAACTCCGCCCTGCCCGCATGGCCTTCACTTCGGCGAAGAGACCCGGAAATCGGATGGGCTCTTGCCGGTCCAGCGGATGAAGGCATGCCGGAAGTTGGCGGCATCGCTATAGCCCAGCCGGTTCGCGATCTCCTCGTTGGTCATCGCGGTCTTGCGCAGATATTCGATCGCAAGCCGCGTCCGCACCTCGGCGAGCAGCTCACGATAGGATGTATCTTCCGATTCGAGCTTCCGCCGCAGCGCGCGAGGATGCATCGAAAGCCTCTCGGCGATCGCCTCGATGTTCGGATACCTGCCGGGCTGCTCGATCAGGACCCGCCTGACATCGGCAGCGATCCCGCCCGCATGATTAACCTCGGACAACACCTGCTCGCACATCTCGCGCGCCATGCCGTGGGTGCGGGAATCCGCCAACGCCACCGGCCCGTCGGCCTGCGACAGCTGGTATCTGTACTCGTTGCCGCGCTGGCGAAACAGGACCGGACAGTCGAAGATCAGCTGGTAGGCGCCGGCATGCGCCGGTTCGCCATAGGCAAGCGAAATCTGCGAGAAGCGGAAGGACTCGCCGGCCAGGTCCTTCATCGTCGTCAAATGCGACGACAGCGCGAACTCGGCCGCGAAGCGATGCACGTCCTGTGTCGGATTCGGCCAATGCAACGGCTCGAACGCACAGACGACCGCCGCGCCGTCATAGGAGTATTTCGCATCGCACAGCGGGCCAACGACCCGAAGGTATCGATTGGCGAATTCCCGCGCGTCGTCATAGGTTGCACTGCTCAGCAATGCATATCCGTACATTCCGTGCGCCGTGACGCGCATGCGCTGTCCGGCATGGAGTGCAATCGTCGGTTCGGTCGATAGCCGCAATGCATTGCGGACCACGATGTCGATCTGCCGGTACGAGATGCGCGTCGTATGGGCTTCGAGCTGATCCTCGGTCAAGCCGGTGCCCGCCAGCGCCACCGACGATCGAACCTGTTGCCTGCTAAGCTCCGCGATGATGGCAGCAATCAACTGCGCCGAATACACATGCTGGTCGAAATCCGGCGGTAGTTGACATTCCGGCACCGCGTCTCGCAGGCGCCTTCCAGCGCTCATGGTCCTCTTCCTCCCTAAGCCTGGAGTCTTGCTTAAATCGAAATCATTCGCAATGCTGGCGGCAGCTGGCGGCAGCTGGCGGCAGCTGGCGGGCTTGCCCTATCCCCAGCCTCTGGCAGCGCGCACACGGGCCGCGTCCAGGCATGCCGAATTCGGTCGCGAGGTATTTCGTCGGCGCCGCCGTGCGTCCGGTCAGCACTCCACAACGTTCACCGCGAGCCCGCCCAGCGACGTCTCCTTGTATTTGGACTTCATGTCTTCGCCGGTCTGCAGCATCGTCTTGATGACGGCGTCGAGCGAGACATAGTGCTTGCCGTCGCCACGCAGCGCCATTCGAGCGGCGTTGATGGCCTTGACCGCCCCCATCGCATTGCGCTCGATGCAAGGGATCTGCACCAATCCGCCAACCGGATCGCAAGTCAGACCGAGGTTGTGCTCCATCCCGATCTCGGCGGCATTCTCGACCTGGGCCGGCGTACCACCGAGTACGGCCGTCAGGCCGCCTGCGGCCATCGAGCAGGCGACGCCGACCTCGCCCTGACAGCCGACTTCCGCGCCGGAGATCGAGGCGTTCGCCTTGTACAGCATGCCGATCGCAGCCGCGGTGAGCAGGAAGGTAACGACGCCGTCGTCGGTCGCGCCCGGACAGAACTTGACGTAATAATGCAGCACGGCCGGGATCACGCCGGCGGCGCCGTTGGTCGGCGCGGTCACGATCCGCCCGCGCGCTGCATTCTCCTCATTCACCGCCATCGCGAAGGCATTGACCCAATCCATCGCCGCCAGCGGATCGACACTCTCGGTGTCGCTGTTGCGGACCGACAGTTCGCGGTAGAGAGCCGGCGCACGACGGCGAATGTTGAGCGGTCCGGGTAACGGTTCGGCCGCACCCGCATTGTCGATCCCGAAGCCGCGGTCGACGCATTGCTTCATCGTCTGCCAGATCTTCAGGAGACCGGCGCGGACGTCAGCGTCGGTGCGATGCACGCACTCATTGGCCAGCACCATGTCGGCGATCGAGCGGCCGCTCGACTGCGCGCGTGCGACCAGCTCGTCGCCGGTGCCGAACGGATACGGCCAAACCGGAAGCTCGCCGCCCCGGCCGCCGGCCGCATCGTCCAAGCCGCGCTCGATCACGAAGCCGCCGCCGATCGAGAAGTAATAGCGCTCCGCCAGCGGACTGCCGTCGGCCGCGAACGCCACAAGGCGGATTCCGTTGGGGTGTTCCGGCAGCGCACTGTCGGGCTGGAAAATGATATCGCGCCCGCGCCGGAACGGGATCGGATGACGGTTGAGCAGCCGCAGCTCGCCGGAACGCCGGATGTCCGCAAGCTGCGGCGCCACCTGTGCCGGATCGACCGTATCGGGCTTTTCGCCGAGCAAGCCGAGGATCACGCCGAGATCGGTCGCATGCCCTCGCCCTGTCGCGCCCAGCGAGCCATAGAGATCGGCACGGACCTGCACCGTCTTCGAAAGCAGGCCATCGCGCTCGAGCGCGCGGACGAATTGTCCGGCCGCGCGCATCGGCCCCACCGTATGCGAACTCGAGGGGCCGATACCGATCTTGAAGATGTCGAAGACCGAAAGCATCAGGCGGCAGGCAGTTGTTGTTTCACCAGTTCGACCCAATAGGCAGCGCCGAGCGGCAGGATGGCGTCGTTGAAATCGTAATACGGATTGTGCAGCGGCGGATCATTGGCGCTCTCGCCCGCGCCGATGCAGATGTAAGCGCCCGGACGCTCCTGCAGCATGAAGGCGAAATCCTCCGATCCCATCGCCGGCTTGATGTCGGTTTGGACTTGCTCGACGCCGACGAGATTCGCGGCGGCCGAGGCCGCGGCATCGGTTTCGGCAGGTGTGTTGATCACGCCCGGATAACCTCGCATGTAGCGCAGATCGATCCTTGCGCCATGGGTTTGTGCCACGCCGGCGCAGACCTGCCTCATCGCGGCCTCGACCTGATCCTGTATCTCGGCATCCAGCGTCCTGACCGTGCCGCGCAATGTGACCGTTTCAGGTACCACGTTCCAGGTGTCGCCGCCATGGATCTGGGTGACGCTCACGACGGCGGCGTCCATAGCGCCGATACGGCGGCTCACTATGCCCTGTAGCACGGAGACGAGATCGGCCGACACCAGGATCGGGTCGATCCCCTTCTCCGGCGTCGCGGCATGACAACCGCTCCCGGTCACCAAGATCTCGAAGGTATCGAGGAAGGCCGTCGCAATGCCGGTCCGGATCGCGAATTTTCCGCGCGGGATATTCGGAATGTTGTGCATGCCGTAGACCGCGTCTGCCGGAAACAGCTTGAACAATCCCTCCTCGACCATCTTCTTGCCGCCGCCTTCATTCTCCTCGGCGGGCTGGAAAACGAAATGGACGGTGCCGCGGAACGGCCGGTGACGGGCGAGCTGGACGGCAGCGCCAAGCAGCATTGTGGTGTGGCCATCATGGCCACAGCCGTGCATCTTGCCGGCGCGGGTTGACTTGTGGACGCGGTCCCCGAGTTCCTGGAGATCAAGCGCGTCCATGTCGGCGCGCAGCGCGATCGTCGGACCTTCGCCGTTCTTCAGCGTTCCGACCACCCCGGTTCCGCCGAGGCCGCGATGAACCGGAATCTGCATCTCCATCAGCGCATCGGCGACGAGCTGGGCCGTGCGGTGCTCCTGGAACGCCGTTTCCGGGTTGGCATGGATGTCATGACGCCAATCCAGCATCCGGGCACAGATATCGTCGGCGATTCCAAACTTCTCTGACATGGGTTGGTCCGTCCGTTCGTGGGTTAGCGATGGAAGAATTCGGCAATCAATGTCGCACCGAGGAACGTGCCCGCGGCGGCCGTCAGCGAGACCACCACGATACGCCAGCTCAGCTTCCTGAAGATCGGAAGGTCCTTGGCAACCGAGAAGCCGGCGAGCGTCAGCACGGGGGTCGTGAAAGCCAGGAAGTTCAGCTTGTCGACCGAGCCGATCATCGCGTTGGAGAACGGCAGCAGGCCCGGAATGCCGAGCACGGTGGTGACCGCAACCAGGATGAGGATGTGCGGCACTTTCGGCAACAGACGGGCAAGGACGTCGACCAGCAGCACGACCGCGAGCACGATCAGCAGACCCGCCCCCGATTGCAGCAGTGGAACCTTGTAGGTGAGCGAATTGCCGATCAGGACGCCGCCCGCGACGGTGATCCAGGCGAGCAGCGAGTCGGAGAAACCGAACGTGCCGTGCTTTGTCTCGCCGGCGCTGGCGATCGAGGGCCCGAGGTTTCCCGACGAGAAGTTCGAGAACCGGCCGAGCACGGGCTCCAGCCTGTCATATAGCCAGGAGCACACCGGCAGCGAGAAGAACAGGGCGAAATAGAAGCCGAGGACGGCGGTCATCAGGTTCGCCGCCGAGGCGATCGCAATCAGCTCCTTCGCCATCTCGGGCGGATTGTGGCCGTTGATGGTGCCGATCGCCGCCGCCATCATGCTGCCCGAGCCGACGCCCGCGCCCATCGCAAGCGACCGCGGATCGAAAATGTGCAGGCTGGCGACAAAGCCGGCCAATAGCGCGATGAACAGCGCGCCGAGCACGGTGCCGGTGATGTACTCGGCCAGCACGCCGCGCCCCTCGGCGGAATTCATGCCGTATTTCTCGCCGATGATCACCATGTTGCCTTCACGGCCGATCGAGAAAGTTGCGCCGACCGCTTCGCGCTTGACGCCGAGCAGGAGCGCAATCGGCAGGCCGAGGACGAGTGTGCCGAAGGTGTGCCCGAGCTCCTGGAAGATCAACGCCCAGCCGGCCTTCTGCACCTCCGGCAGCGCGCCGCCGACCGTGAAAGCCATCTTGATCACGAAGAGCAGCAGCCCTGCGTTGAGCAATTGTCCCGCGTAGGTCTGCAGGCCGGGCCCGATCCGCACGGCGGCAGGCAGAAAACGCGCCGCGAGGCCCCATGCGGCCGCGACCAGCAGCGCCCACACCATCGGCTGAAGCAGCACCTTGCCCGGCCCGATCTGGAACTGGACGATCCCGACGCTCTCGGCGACGGCAACGATGATCAGGACGGCGACGAACAGCGTGAGCTTGCCGTTAGCCGCGGGAACGACCGCCTGGGCAGGAAGGTCTGCGGAAGGAGAAGAGGTCGACGTCATAGTGCTGGACACCTCCAGAAGATGATTGCGAGGCAATGCGGTGAACGGTGAACCAACTTGCCCGCGCAGCATCGGCGAGAAGGCGCCTTGCATCAATGATCGTGACATCCCGTTTTCGTTGCATTTTTTGCAACACTGGCCAAACGAAGATCCGGCCGGGCGAAAGCCGGCATGACCGCGACCGCTGCCGTCATGGATGCGAGCGGCGCGAGGATGGCGAAGCCGTTCCTCGGCTAAGTCCCCGTGCTACCCGATCGTACCGGGCGCCTCGCCCGTTTCGAGCTTCTGCACGTCCCCCACGTTGACGCCAAGCACGACGATGTCGTGCGTCTTGCCCTCGAGGTCCTTCACCTGATCGCGCAGCAGCGCCTCGGCACGGAAGCCGAGCGCTTCGAAAATCGCGATCGCGCGGGTCTGGTCGGACGTCATCTGCACGGTCAGGCGTTCCAGGCCCATCGACAGCGCGAGGTCAAACGCCTCGTTGGAAAGAGCCCGTCCGATGCCGGTGCCGCGCACATGCGAGGAGATCACGGTCCTGATCTCGCCGACATGGGCCGACCACGACATGGGGTCCCGCACGATCGTGCCGCACCCCACCACGATGTCATCCTTGACCACCAGCAGGCTGACGATCGAGCCGCGCTCGATCTCCTTGATCCACGCCGAGAGCACTTTCGGCTCGCGGATATTCCGTGGCAGGAACAACATGTCGTGCACGGCAAGCGCGTCGGCAAATTTCAGGACGGCGGCCTCGTCGGCAGGCCCCATCAACCGAAACTCGACGTCCCCGCTCTCGAAGTTGACGCGACGCGGATAGGATCGCATCTTGGTGTTCCTCATGCAGATCGCTCGCTCAATCCGAAAATCCAGACTTCGCCGCAATCACCTGGCGGGGATCGCTGCGCTTTTCCCGCCTGTCCTGCACGCAGGAGCCGGATCAGGCAAGCCGAGCGTGCCAATGTCCTAATATAACTCCCGAAACGGCCCGTTTGCACCTTTCCGTCTCAATATGAGCACATGAACCTGGCGACAACGACCATGAGCGCTCCCAACGACAACCTCGAACGACCGCTGCATGACCTGCTGCGGAGGCACGCCCTTGAGCGGCCGGAGAAACCGGCCTGCATCTGGTACGGCCGCGCCATCACGTTCCTCGAACTCGACCGCGCGAGTGACGCATTCGCGGCGCGCCTGCAACAGCTCGGCGTCGCCAAGGGCGAGCCGGTCGCACTGTTCATGAACAATTGTCCGCAATACCTGATGGCCCAGTTCGGCATCCAGAAGATAGGCGCCATTGCCTCGCCCTGCGGGGCGCTGAACAAGGAGCACGAGCTCGCCTACCAGCTCGACGATCTCGGCGCGCGCGTGATCGTCGCGGCCGAACCGCTATTGCCGATCGTAGGTCAGGTCCGCGACAAGACGAAGCTCGAGCATGTCTTCGTGGTCCGCTACCCGGACCTGTTGCCCGAGCGGCCGCCGATCGGCGTTCCGGACGAACTGCTCGCATCCGGCTCCGAGCCGGCCGATTCGGCCGGCGAAATTGAGGACTTCCTCTCCATCGCGGCAAGCGGCGCGTCGCCCAGCGATGTCGCGATCGACATGAATGATACCGCGCTGATGATCTACACGTCAGGCAGCACGGGCCGGCCCAAAGGGGCGATGCTGTCCTATCGCAACGTCATCTTCAAGACGGCTGCGACCGTGAACTGTAACGGGATCGGCACCGATGACGTCCTGCTCTCGATCGCGCCGCTTTATCATATCGCCGGCATGGTGATGGGCGTGAATGCGCCGGTCTATGCCGGCGCGACGTCCGTGCTGCTGTACCGGTTCGATCCGCTGGTGACCGCACAGGCAATCGACCGCTATCAGGTGAGCTGGTGGTACAGCGTGGCGCCGATGAACGTCGCGATCACGCAGCTCCCCAACATTTCCGACTTCGGGCTGAGGAGCCTCCGCGTCAATCCCGTGACCAGTTTCGGCATCGACTGGACCGAGGCGCTTGCCAGGCAATGGCAGGCCGTCGCGCCGAACTGCGAGAGCTTCGAAGCGGCGTACGGGCTGACCGAGACCCACACAGTCGACACCTTCATGCCGCGCACTTCAATTCGCTGGGGTACCCATGGCAGGCCAGTGCCCGGCAACGAGATCCGGATCGTCGATCCCGACTCCGGTGTGGACAAGCCAGCGGGCGCCCCGGGCGAAATCGTGATCCGTGGCCCGGGCGTCTTCAAGGGCTATCGCAATCGTCCAGATGCGACCGCGGAGGCGCTGCGCAACGGCTGGCTGCACACCGGCGACATGGGCCGCATCGATGCCGAGGGCTATCTGACCTTCATGGGACGCTTCAAGGAGATGATCAAGGTCTCCGGCTACAGCGTCTTCCCGGAAGAGGTTGAATCGATTTTGAACAAACACCCCGACGTGGCGGCGTCGGCCGTGATCGGCGCGCCCGACGCTACCAAGGGTGAGGTGGTCAAGGCCTTCATCGTTCTGGTCCCGCGTGCCGAGCTGGACACCGCCCGGCTCGTGGCATGGGCGCGCCAGAACATGGCGCCTTACAAGGTACCGCGCGATGTCAGCTTTGTTACCGAATTGCCGCGCTCTCCGGCCGGCAAGCTGTTGCGGCGGCTGCTCAAGGACTGACGCTGCAGCGAGCTTGCCCCGACCGGCCGACGGCACCAGCCAGAAATCCCGATCGACCATGTCCCAAAATCACTCCTAATATGGTCCGACAGCACCTTTTCGGGAATCCATGTCCATGTTGGACATCTCATTTTTGGCCCCCGGCGATTCACCGATAAAGCGCAAATTGCAGCCTGCGACATGTTCAGTCACGACGACGAATGCTCGAGCATCAAGTACCAGCGACGTATGAAACGGATGATCCAAGCACTCAGCGGAGAACTGACGCTACAAGGCATTATCGGTCAGGGGACCACCACGGATCTGCGGGTGGACATCGTCAGCCTGGCCGAAACTGCACTCATGGCGTGCGATTTCGATAAGGTCGCGGACTGACGGGCCGCCGTGACACCGGTGTCGAATGAAATGGCGCCAGCGCCCGCCATGATATGGGGTACAAGGTGCTCCGTGGCCAAGCCAGAGCGTGCATCGCCAAGGATCTCGGAGGCGCGGTCGCGACGATCGCAGACAGCAGGCGAATCGTCGGCCTGCCCTTGCCCACGAAGACGATCCAGGCTTAGGAGCGAGCTATGAATGCCATGAGGAGCGAGCTGTGAGTGCCATCATCAGATCAGGGGTGGATGTCGTGATCGAGGCGACCTGCGTGCGGCTCAATGCCAAAGCCGCCGATGCGGCGGCGATCGCGCCGTCCATCGAGAGACGTTCGCTCACGCGGGAGCCGCACGAAGCCGTGGTTGCGATCGAAGCTGCGGGCGTCAACCCGTCGGACGTCAAGGCAGCCACGGGACTAATGCCCTATGCGGTGTTCCCGAGAACCCCGGGCCGTGATTTTTCCGGGCGGGTGGTCGAAGGGCCGGACGCATTGATCGGAAAGGCCGTGTTCGGCTCGTCGGGCGACCTCGGAATCCGCCGCGACGGTACGCACGCCAGCCATGTCGTCGTCGAAGCCGCGGCGCTGGTCGAAAAGCCGGACGGAATTTCGATGGATGAGGCTGCAGGGATCGGCGTACCGTTCGTGACGGCTATCGAAGGCTTTCGCCGGGCCGGCGCACCGAAAGCCGGTGAACATGTCCTCATCATGGGTGTCAACGGCAAGGTCGGGCAGGCTGCGGTCCAGCTTGCGACCTGGCAAGGCGCCAGGGTGATCGGCGTGGTGCGCAAGGACGAGCCTTACGAAGGCCACGCCAACGCCCCGATCGAGATCATCAATTCCTCGACCGCCGACGTCGCGGAACGTGTGCGCGAACTGACCGACGGCCACGGCGCCGATATCGTCTTCAACACGGTCGGTGATCCCTATTTCGACGATGCGCATCATTCGCTTGCGAAGGCGGGGCGGCAGATCCTGATCGCCACGACCAACCAGACGGTCAAATTCAACATCCTGGAATTCTATCGCGGACGGCACACTTACGTCGGCGTCGACACGCTCGCGTTTTCCACGATCGAAAGCGCAGAGCTGCTGCGCAGCGCGCTGCCAGGGTTTTCCGGCGGCTTCCTGCGCCCCTATCCGATCATCCCGTCCTCGATCTACCCGCTTGCCGAGACGAAGGCGGCCTACGCTGCCGTGATCGGGTCATCGCGCAACCGCGTCGTGCTGCGACCGGGAGCCTGATCAGGAATGTCGTTCGCTTCGGCGAGGCGCCCGCCTACACGGCGCCAGGGCACCACGACATAGCGATGGTGCGTCTGCAAGGGCGCGAGGTGGCCGCTCGTCCGACCTCTGGATCGGCGTTTCGGTGATCGCACCCCGCGCAAAGCTGTCGAAGGCACGCCTTGCACGACTTCAGGAACGGACAGTCGCGCATCCGGTGCCCTTAGCCGTGATAAGTGAAAAGCTCCACAGGGTCGCTAAACCCGCGCACCGGATACTCCCCGACACGTTCAAGACCGATGTTGCTTTCAACGAGGTCGACGAACGACCGAGACAGCAGCACCGTTCTGCCCAGTTGCTTGGTGAGTGCTTCGAGGCGAGCCGCCATGTTCACGGCAGGGCCGATGACGGTGAAGTCGAGCCGGGTGCGCGATCCAATATTGCCGAACATGACGTCTCCGACGTGCACGCCGATGCCGTAGTTGAGCGGCATACGCCCGGTCTCCTTGTTCTTTTCGTTCAAGGCGGCCATCGCCTGGCGCGCTTCGGACACGGCGTGCAGCAGATTTTCGCAGGCCCGTGGCGCGCTGAGCGGAAAGATGGCGAGCAAGCCGTCGCCCATGAATTTCAGAATTTCGCCGCCATGCCGCACGATTGGCTCCGACATCGCATCGAAGTAGTCGTTGAGAATATCAATGACGTCGTCGCGCGGCCAATTGTCGGAGATCTTGGTGAAATCACGCAAATCACAGATCATGACGGCGGCATGGACGGTTGTCCCGCTACCGCGCCTCGTGGCGCCCGCCAGGATCAGTTCACCGGCATGCGTGCCGACATAGGTTTCGAGCAGTGTTCGCGCCAGCCGGTTCTTGATGCGGATTTCGCTGACGAGAGCCAAGATGGGCAACAGGGCTGACAGGCTTGCGATATGAGCCGGGTCGAAGCCACCCGGACGGTCGGTCGCAAAGGCCGCGACGTGCCGCTTGCCGAGCGTGTGGAACATCGGCCACGCCACGTAGTCGGTCAGGCCCTCCGACCGCCATTCGTCATAGATTCGATGCTTGCGGCCGCGCAATGGATCGCCCTCAAGGTGCTCGCGCACCTCGGCAGCACCGTTATGAATTTCCTGCACTGGGCTGCCGATGTATTCGGGCCGCTCCCCGACATCGTAGTCGATCCGAGTAATTGTTGCCTCGTGCATCCCGTCGGCCCAGAAAATCCGGGCGCCGCGCCATTGGGGGTGCTGCATCAAGACGTGGAGCGCCGCACGTTTGACGGGAATTCCTGCGCGCCGCAGTCGGACACACAGCTCGGCGAAGATATTGTCGATGAAGCGCTGATCATGCGTTTCGCTCGTCAGCCAATGGACCACGTCGCTGTGCGCGGCGCCTCGATTTTCGTTCCGCGGCGCGCTCATATCTCGCTCCTCGGCGAGATCAAGGTTGAGAACATGGGATAGCCTTGGCTGCTGCCATCACCATGGCGTCCGCCAGCGCCTCCGCCACGCGTCGCTTGCCTCGATCGGATATGAGTAGCCATGTGCTTTCGGTAACGCCTCGCGCCTGCCGTACTGGACCCGACCGATACCGACGGGTCAAGGCTTTGTGTACTCGAAGGAAGCGCCGGCCGCAGCCGAAGGCATAACACAGAGCGGGAAACTCCAGAAACACCCTGCCGGCCCGCTCGCTCTGTGGGACGTCACGAACTGGGTCAGTCGTGGTCAGTCGGACCATCCTGCCTCGTCAACGGCAAGGCAACGCCTTGAAGCGGTGTGCGCCGCGCTACGCGGTGAACGCGCCGGACGGCTGCTGCGCGCAACTCGCTGGGGTCAACTCACTCCCAGCCCGCCCGGAAAATGGCGCGGTAGCCGTCAGCATCCACCGGACGCGGATTGGTGGCGGTGGAATGATCCCTCGCCGCCTTCTCCGCCATGTCGTCCAGCACCGAGGCCGGCACACCCATGGCGCGCAGGCCGCGCGGCAGATTGAGCTCGGCATTGAGCGTATCGAAGAACGCGGCGACGTCGGCATCATCAGCCAGACCGAGCGCCAGCCGCAGCCGCGGCAGCTTGGCCACGATCGCCGGACCATTGTAGCGCATCACGGCAGGCATCAGCACGGCATTGAGCGTGCCGTGATGCAGGCTCGGCGACGCGAGGCTGCCAAGCGCGTGCGACAGACCGTGCACCGCGCCAAGACCCTTCTGGAAGCACAGGCCGCCCTGCAGCGCGCCCATCATCACTTCGGCGCGGGCGTCGCGGTCATCGCCCGCCGTCACGGCCTGCTTGAGATGGCCGACGATGCGCGCTGCGCCATCGAGCGCGATCGCATCCGCCGGTGGATTGAAGCGCGGCGACAGATAGGTCTCGACGCAGTGCGACAGTGCGTCCATGCCGGTCGCAGCCGTCAACGCCGGCGGCAGGCCGAGCGTCAGCAGCGGATCGCAGATGGCCCGCGCCGGGATCAGATGCGGACTGATCAGGCCGACCTTGCGGCCGTCCTCGAGCGTGATGAGGGCGGCGCGGCCAACCTCGCTTCCCGTGCCGGCGGTGGTCGGAATCGCGATCACCGGCGCTACCGCAGCGGCGATCCGCGCGACGCCGCCATCGATCGCAGCATATTGCGCCAGCGGGCCTGCATGGGTGGCGAGCAGCGCCACCGCCTTGGCGAGATCGATCGGCGAGCCGCCGCCGAGCGCGACGAGACCGTCGCATCCGGCCTCGCGATAGCGCGCGAGCGCCTGCAGCGTCGCCCGCTCGGTCGGATTCGGCGGCGTCGCGTCGAACACGACCGGCGCAGTGCCGAGCGGAGCAGTGACGCGCTCCGCTAGGCCGGCCGCGACAATGCCGCGGTCGGTGACGAGCATCGGCCGGCGGATACCGAGCGCTGCGATCTCATCGCCGAGCGCGTCCGCCTCGCCGAAGCCGAAGCGAATGGTGGTGAGATAGGTGATCAGCGCCATGGCCTGTCGTCCGTTGCGTTGATCGATCAGAGATCGGTGCGTTCTTCGGCTATGTCGCGACGCTGCTCCATGTTGAAGCGCCCCGCATAGATCGGCCTCCCGCCGGTCGATGGACCGGGATATTGCACGATCAGGATATCGCCGCCGGTCGCGGTCTCGAACTTGCCTTCGAAATGCGGGTCCGGATGAAAGATCATGGTGCCAGCCGTGTACACATTGTCGTCGATCCTGAATTCGCCGCTCAGGATGTACCAGACCTGCGCAAACTCGTGATTGTGGACCGGATGATGCGCGCCCGGCTCCAGCCGCAGGATGCCCGCATTCGGCTCGGTCGGCCGCTCCGGCCGCGGATGGAACAGCATCTTGCCGGTCTCGCCAGGCCAGCGGATGGTCTCCCACTCCACATCGTCGATGTGCTTCGCCTCATACGGCAGGTGCCTGCCGGTCGCGGTTGCGGTCTGCATGGATCAGTCTCCTTGGGGCTTGCTCTTGGGTGATCGAGGTGGAGCGGCGGCGCTCGGTACACGCCACCAGTCGAAATGCTCGGCCTTCTGCGGCGACTTCGCGACCACCATCAGGATGCGCGCTTCGTCCTCGCTGATGTTATCGGCGCGGTGCGGCAGCTCGGAGTTGAGGAAAATGCCTTCACCGGGCGAAAGATCGAACACCTCGGCGCCGACGTGGAAGCGGATGCGCCCGCTGATCACGTAGCAATATTCCTGTCCCGGATGTGACACCATCAGGTCCATCCGGTTCTTGCGCGGAAACGAGAGGTGAAACACCTCCAGATCGTCGTTCGGCATGCCGCCCGCGAACAATCGCCAGCGATAGCCCGTGCTCGGGATGCTCTGGTCTTCGCCATCGTCGCCATGGCGATGCAGCGTGACGTGACTGCGCGACTGGTCCTGCGGTGCGGCGAACAACTCGCTGACGCCAATGTCGAGCGCCTGCGCGATCTGGATCAGGTTGGCAACGGAGCTCGACACCTGCCCGCGCTCCAGGCGCGACACGAAGGCATCGGACAGCCCGGTGGTGTCGGCCAGATCCTTCAGCTTCATGCCACGCTCCTCCCGCAGCGAGCGAATGCGTGCTCCAAGCCTCGCCAGCGTCTCGTCCTGCGTCTTCATTGCTCCGACCCTCTCCTCAATTTGCTTCCTTGTCAACAAAAATTGTTCTACAAGCAACTTCTGTTGTGCCCGATGTTGAAACTACCGGAACTGCCGGTGGTTCTCCGCATCGATGCACAAGAGAATTGCGTATCACGCAACAAAACCAAACAGCAAACAACACGACCTCCGGAGGAACAGCCGACCATGACAACCACTCTCAGGACCCTATGCGCGGCAATGACCGCGACGTTGCTGCAAATTCACATCGCGCACGCCGCGATGTCCGACAATGTGATCCGCATCGGCGTTCTCAACGACCGCTCCGGCGCCTATGCCGACCTCGGCGGCGAAGGCTCGGTCGTCGCAGCGAAGATGGCGGCGGAGGAATTCGGCAACAGCATCGGCGGCGTGCCGGTCGAGATCATCTCGGCCGATCACCAGAACAAGCCGGACATCGGACTTGGCATCGTGCGGCGCTGGTTCGACACGGAGAAAGTCGATGCCGTTGCCGACATTTCCAATTCCGGCGTCGGTTTCGCGGTGACCGCTCTCGCCAAGGAACGCAACAAGATCGTGCTGAACGCGTCGGCCTCCTCGGACTTCACCGGCAAGGCCTGCACCCGGACCTCGTTCCAGTGGGTCTACACGAGCTATACCAACGGCTACGGCCTCGCGCGGGCGCTCACGGCGCAGAAGCTCGACAGCTGGTTCCTGATCACGGTGGACTATTCGTTCGGCCACGCCTTCGCCGCCGACATGCGCCGCGCGGTCGAGAGCGGCGGCGGCAAGGTGATCGGCGAGGTGCGCCACCCGCTCAACACCGCCGACTTCAGTTCGGTACTGCTGCAGGCGCAGGCGTCCGGCGCCAAGGTGATCGCGCTGGCCAACGCCGGCGCCGACATGACCAACTCGGTGAAGCAGGCCGCCGAGTTCGGCATCACCCGCGGACAGGCATTGGTGGCACCGACCGTATTCCTCACCGACGTCGACGCGATGGGCCTCGCGGCCGCGCAGAACCTGCAGTTCGTCACCGCATACTACTGGGACCGCGATGCCGAGTCGCGCGCCTGGGCCAACAAATTCTTTGAGAAGGTTGGGCGGATGCCGACCATGACCCAGGCCGGCGTCTATTCAGCCGTGCGTCACTATTTGCGTGCGGTGCAGGCCGCAAATTCCGACGATGGCCTCGCTGTCGCAGCCAAGATACGCGAATTGCCGGTTGCCGATGCGTTCGCTCGCGGCTCGGTGCGCGCCGACGGCCAGCTCGTGCACGACATGTACCTGGCGCGCGTCAAGACACCGGCGGCCTCGAGCCGGCGATGGGACTACTACGACATCGTCGCGACGATACCCGCAGAGCAGGCCTTCCGCCCGCTCGGTGAGGGCGGCTGCGAGTTGGTCTCGCAGTAACGACACAGGCGGACGGTGGCAGGCACCATCGTCCGCCATCGAAGCCTGAATCTGATAGACCGCCGTCCTGCGCCCAACTGCCGAAGTCAGTTGCGCGCGCCGCGCTGAAGAAATTGAGCGATCGGCGTCAAAGCGTCGACTGAGGGCAAACCTGTGCGCGCCTCGCTGGATGACGACCAGGGATAGGGGATGGCCGAAAGCCACTGCAGGACAGGCGTCTGATAGCTGGCCGGCAGCACGCACATGAACTCAATCTTGATGAGCAGCCGCTTGACGCGACCGTCTCCGGCGGCATCAAAATCCCAAATGTACTCACCGCAACCGACACGTACGTCGCCATCGGACTTGTTGGACATCCCCACCAGCCAGTCGCATTGAAACCGTGGAAGGCGATTGGACTCCGGACGCGACAGGCAGAAGGTGCGCACATTCTCATACTGCAAGCCAAAGTTCCGCACGAGAACATCGGTCACGCTCTCCAATCCGTGAGCGGAGCTTGGAAACGAGATAGCGTCGGTCAGGAGCTGCATCTCAAGCTCACACTCCCGTACGAATGCACGCTTCATGAGCTCAGGCCGGTTTCGGTCCTTTGCCTCGATATACGTGCTGATCGCCTCGGCCGCCGTGATCGATTGGGACTGACTCAAGCATTCTCTCCACAGTTGTGCGACCAGACGCCAGGCGACAGCAGTGCCGACGACGACGCAGGAAACAACAAGGCAGCTGCCGCCAAGCCAAGCCGCACAATATACCGCAAGCTTGATTCCTTCATCCTCACGCCGCTGCGAAAGACGATCGCGATCAGGCTGCTGGAAATGCCGAGCACCGATCTGCCTGAATGGCAATGCCGACAGGTGCTCCGATTGGCCAGCGCAGAACAGCCTGCTCGCCCGGGGATCGCACCAGCAACCGATCTCCGGCACCTCCTGTGCACTCGATCTGAAGATCGACGTGGCCACCCTGGTAAATCTGGGCAACAACGCTGCCCTTGATGGCGTACGGCTCCTCGGGCGCCACAACATTGAACTGCTCGGGCCGGACGAACAGGTCAACGGCCGCGGATTTCTCGAGCCCGGACAGGCTCTCGCCCGACACCCTGACCAGGGCATCGCCAAGCGCGACGATCGCTTGCTTGGCGTCCACACTCACGAGCTGGCCACGCAGCCTGTTGTTGTCGCCGACAAAGCTGGCCACGAACGGGTCCGCCGGGCTGCGATAGACGTCGACAGGGCTGCCGAGTTGCCTGATACGGCCCTCGGACATCACGGCCACGCGATCCGACATGCTCAAGGCCTCGCCTTGGTCGTGCGTCACGAAGATCGTGGTCAGACCCAGCTTGCGTTGAATTTCCCGCAGCTCCACCTGCATCGAGGTCCGTAGGCTCTTGTCCAGCGCCGAGAACGGCTCGTCGAGCAGCAGGACGGTCGGATTGATGACGAGGGCACGCGCGAGCGCGACGCGCTGCTGCTGACCGCCAGACAATTGCCGGGGCTTGCGGTTCTCCATGCCCTTCAGCTTGACCAGCGCCAGCGCATCGGCGACGCGCTTGTCCCGCTCAGCCCTGGGGACGCGCCGCGTCTTCAGGCCGTAGGCGACGTTGTCAGCCACACTCATGTGCGGAAACAGCGCGTAATTCTGAAACATCATGCCGATGCCGCGCTGATAGGTCGGAATGTCATTCACCCGCTTGCCCTCGATCGAAATCGAACCGCCATCCGGCCCCAGAAAGCCGGCGGCCAGCTTGAGCAGCGTGGTCTTGCCGCAGCCTGATGGACCAAGCAGCGTCACGAACTCGCTGCGGCCAACACCGAGCGTAACGGCGTTCAGGGCCGCGACATCATCAAATCGCTTGGTCACGGCGTCGAAATGGACGGCCGCTTGTTCACCTTCAGCACTCGCAGACGGCTTCAAGATCCGTGCTCCCTAATGAGACTGCTCGATATTGAGGACCTTACCGAGCCCCAGGAACGTATTGGCGAAGGCGATCAGGGCGGCAGTGCCGACGATGTACATGACCGACAATGCCGCCATCGACGGATCGGCGAACTCGCGCACGTAATTGTACATCGCGACCGGAAGCGTCTGGGTGCGCTGCGAGGTCACGAACAGCGAGGCCGTGAACTCGTTGAACGAGAGGATCGCCGCGAACAGCCAGCCACTGACCAGCCCGGGCAGCAGCAGCGGTAGGGTGACGGTGGTCAGGACACGAAGCGGTCCCGCACCGAGGCTCGCTGCAGCGTGTTCGTAGCTCTGATCGAGATTTCGTAACGACACATAAACGCTGCGCAGCACGAACGGCAGCACCAGGATGACGTGGCAGATCACGACGACCGCAAAACCGCGGCTCAGGCCGACTTGCGCCGCGAGGATGAGAAAGCCGAGCCCGACCGTGAAGTGCGGAATCACCAAGGGCGAGATGAGGACTCCCTCGATGGCGGACTTGAGCGGAAACTTGTAGCGGTCGATGACAAACGCAAACATGCCGCCAACGCACAGCGCGATCGTCGAACTCCAGGCGGTGACGATCAGGCCATTGAAGAACCCTTGCCGGAAGTCTTCATAGGCGAGGGCTCGACCGAACCATCGCCACGACCAGGTCTGCGGCGGGAATGACAGGATCGGCTTGTCATTGAAGGCCGCGATCGTCACGACAGCCGCCGGCAACACAAGAAACGCGACGATGACAAACACCGCCAGCAATCCGGCCCAGCCCAGCACTTTCTGATAGGTTGAGCGCGGGATCATCAATGCACCTCGATCTTCCGAAGCGGGCGGGAGGCAAGCTGAAGAAGGCCCAGCACCAGGGCCGTCAAAGCCAACCCGGCCACGCACAAGGTCGCCGCGAAGGGAAAGTTGAAGCTCGAGAATCCGAGCTGGTAGACCAGATTGGAGATCATGTTGACGCGGCCGCCGCCGATCAGCTGCGGCGTGGCGAATGCCGAGAACGTCCACGCGAATGCCGTCGTGGTGCCTGCCACCACGCCCGGCAGCGACAGCGGCAATGTCACGGTCAGAAACACGCGAATGGGGCCGGCTCCCAGGCTTTCAGCCGCTCGGGAATAGTCGCGGTCTATGTGCGATAATCCAGCGGCCAGCATGATGACCATGACCGGCAGCGTGACGTGGACGAGGGCAACCACGACGCCGAATGGCGTGAACATCAGCTGGAGCGGCTTGCCGATGAGGCCGAGCGACATCAGCAACGAATTGATGAAGCCATTGTTGCCCAGGACGATGATCCACGCATACGTGCGGACAACCTCTCCCAGAAACAGCGGCGTCACGACAATCACAAGGAGGATGGAGCGCAGGATCGGCTGTTCGACACGCACAAGCGCATAGGCCAGCGGATATCCGACAATCAACGTCACAACCGCGGTCATCGCGCACACGACGACAGTATCGAGAAATACGCGCGCATAGAGCGGCTTGAGAAGGTCGGTGAAATTCGCCAGCGTAAACCCGCCGGGATCGAGCGATCCCGGCACATAGGCCCTGAGGCTGTATTGCAGAACCGCAACCATCGCCGCGACGAATCCGATGGCGCACAACGTTGCCGGCGCCGTGAAGATGCGCAGGAATGGCTGCTGATTCATGACGCGGGGCCGATCTGGCAACGGATCAATTCATGATGTTTTCGGCGAACCATTTGCGCCATTCCGCCGTCTTGCCGGCGCGCAGCTTGGCGTCGATGTTGATCTGCTGCTTCCATTGCTCAGCCGACGTGAAGACACCCGGAAGCTTGGCGATTTCAGGATCGATCTTCGCGTTGAGGACTGCCGGGCTCCCCTTCTTCTGCTTCGAGATCTCGGCCTGGATGTCGGGGTCGTAGAGCGTATTGATGAACTTGTAGGCGAGATCGACCTTCTTCGACCCCTTCATGATCGCGACGGTGTCGATTCCCAGCACCGCGCCCTCCTTTGGCATCGCGAGCGCAATCGGAATGCCCTGCCCGATCATGTAGTAGGCGTTCATCGAAAGGACGATCTGCACCGGCGTTTCGCCGCTCGCGAGCAGTTGCTGGCTGTTGGCGTCATTGGTGTAGAACGCCTTGAAGTTTGGCTTGAGCGCCTTGAGCTTCTCCTCGCCTTTTTCCCAATGAGCCGGATCGGCGCCGGCAAGAATGGCGGAGACCGCGATGATGTGACCTGGATCGAAATCCGGCGCGGCAAGCTTGTCCTTCAGCTCCGGCTTCCAGAGATCATTCCAGCTCTCGAACTTGGTGTCCTTGATCAGATCGGGACGGTAGCCGATCGTGTAGACGTAGGCCCAGGCGCCGAGGTGGTAGGGACTGATCCGCGCCTCGTCCGCGAGATTTTTCGCATTGGGGATCTTCGAGGTATCGATCGTCTCGAACAACCCGTCATTGGCGTAGAGCCACCCGACATGTGAGGTGGTGAACGTCACATCGCTTTCGGGATTTCCCTTGGCGAGCTTCTCCTTGTTCAGTCGATCGATGGTGCCCCCGGTGATGAACTCGACCGGCACGCCGGTTTCGGCGGTGAATTTCCTGGCAACCGTCTCGGCCACCAGATCACGCCAACTGCCGCCCCAGATACTGACAACGAGCTTGTCTTGTGCGTGAGCCGGCAACGCAATCAGAACAGCAATCAACACAGACCAAAGGCGAAGCATAGGTGCAGTCTCCCTCCAGCGACGGAGTGCAGCGCCCGGCTCCAGCTGCAATCCGCGGGCATGAAATTAAACTTATCATCTGCTTTATAGTACCTTTTATCAGGCCCCTTATCGGCTCGCAATAGGTTTATCATATCGACAATAGTACCATTTACGCTTAGCCTGCGCTCAACGTTGGTTTGACATCACGGAGGCAGTCGATGACGACCTCGACGGAAGCGCTAGAGGCCCATCGGCCGTCCGCCGTTCTCAATACGCTCAAGCGACTTGGTTTCCGCACCGTCGTCTCCGTTCCCGACAGCTGGCTGGGCGAAATCCTCATTCGCATCGACCAGGAGCCGGGCATGACGCTGGTGCGCGCAACCCATGAAGAGGAGGCGCTCGCAATCGCTTGTGGAAGCCGGCTCGGCGGCGTTCGCACCGCCCTGCTGGTGCAGAATGCCGGCGTGCTCAGCATGGGCGCGGGCATGGTGTCGCTCGCGCAGCGCTATCAGTTTCCGCTTCTGATGCTGGTGTCCTACCGCGGCACGCCCGAGGATCCGGTGTTCTATCATGTGCCGAAAGGCCGAGCGACGGAGCCGGTCTTCCGTGGCATCGGCCTCGCCCATGCGTGCACTGATCGATACCGTCCAATCGGTCCCCAAGTCGAACATGCTGCAACCTATGCGGAAGAAGCTTCGTGTCCGTTTGCCCTGCTGATGGGTCGGGAGGATATCCAGTGGTGACCAATGCACGACCGACCCGGGCGGATCACTATAGGGCGCTTGCCGGCAGTCTGCCTCCCCGCGCGCTCGTCGTGACGTCGCTCGGCAATGCCTCGTATTTGTGGGCATCGCTGCATCACGCGCCGGAAAACTTCTACTTCGAAGACGCCATGGGGCTAACCCTCCCGCTGGCGCTGGGCCTGGCGATCGCCCAACCTGATCGTCCCGTCATTGCTGTCGAAGGCGATGGCGCCCTGCTCATGCATCTGGGCGCACTCGTCACCATTGGCGCGATGAACCCGTCCAATCTCACCATCCTCTTGATCCAGAACGGCGTTCACGCAGCCTCGGGCGGCCAAGCCTTGACCAACGCCACGCTCGATCTGGCGCAGCTGGCGCGCGCCTCGGGAATCAAGCACGCCGAAAACCTGAATGCGCCGAGCGCACTCGCCGCCCGCATCGCCGCGGCCGAAATGCGCGATGGCGTCGGAGTCCTGGTTCTGGCGACGGAGCCCGACGTCGAGGTCGTACGGCCGCCGATCTCTCTCGATCCGGTCGCGACAAAACATCGCTTCATGGCTGCGATTGAGGCGCCACGTTACATCCCGACAATGTTCGGCGGTGGGATGCTCGAGCGGCCCTAGCCGACCGCATTTGCACTGTGCGAATCCATGGCGGTCCGCTTCGTTACCGAAGCGGGCCGTTTTTTACGCGCTCCCACATGTCACCAGGCTATCGGACGACGCTGCGATCTTAGGCACAGGACGTCGAAACTTTGAACTTGTCCGTCATCCATCACATAGTACGATGTGCAGGACCATGGACTATTCGCTGGTTCGCTCGCTCTTGATGAGGACGACGACAACGATGCATCGCAACCACGACGCCTTGCGGATCGATGTGGCCGCGTCGATTTCCGTCGGCATGCCCGTCATTCACTTCCATGACGGCGGCTACCCGGTTCAGACGAATGAGCCAGGTGAGACGGCGACTGCGGGTCAACAGCAACACGGCGAGCATCGAATGCCGGTGCCCCAGGCCTTGCTGATGTGGATTTGCTCGTCATCCGGTGAGGCATGGCCCTCCCTCGAACTCATCCTGGGCGGCACTTTGTCGCCGCAGGACCCGATCGGATCCGGCGCTTCATAGGCCTGCTGTCGGCTTCGCAAAGCCCTGGTACAGGCGGACGCCATCCGCCGCCTGCCCTACATCGCCTTGACGATGTTCTCGGTGACCTTCTTGGCGTCGCCGAGCAGCATCATGGTGTTGTCGCGGTAGAACAGCGGATTGTCGATGCCGGCATAGCCCGAGGCCAGCGAGCGCTTGAT
>DASVOL010000194.1:0-27948 GCA_036383375.1 Bradyrhizobium sp.
ATCAGCTTGCCGTCGGGCGCGCGCTTGCCGATCACGCCGGCGCAACTCACCAGCAGATAGAACGTGCCTTCGGGCGGCGTGCAAGAGAGCCCGCTGCATCCGTTCAAAAGTTCGGCAAAGCGGTCACGCCTCGCGCGAAGGATGGCGGCGCGCTCGGCCAGCACATCCTGTGCGCCCTCGAGGGCGGCGACCGCGGCGGCCTGGCTGATCGACGAGGCGCCGGCTGTGGTCTGCGACTGGATCGCGATCATCGCGCGGATCAGCGCCGATGGTCCGGCGGCATAGCCGATGCGCCATCCCATCATGGCGTAGCTCTTGGCGAGGCCGCTGACGGTGAGCGTCCGCGGCCTCAGGCGCGGTTCGATCTGCGCCAGCGTCGGCGCAGGTCGACCGTCGAACACGATGTGCTCGTAGAGCCCGTCGGCAAGCACCCAGATGTCCGGATGCTGCAGGAGGATCGCGGCGAGTTCAGCCAAATCCTCTGGGGAATAGACCGCTCCGGATGGATTGACCGGATTGTTGATCACGATCCAGCGCGTCCGCGCCGATATCGCCGCCTGCAGATCTTCCGCACGCAGCTTGAAGCCGTTGTTCTGCGCGCACGGCACCACCACCGGCGCCGCGCCCGCCATCCGCACCTGATCGAGATACGGCGCCCAATACGGCGCGGGGACGATCACCTCGTCTTCGGGCGCCAGCGTCGCCAGCAGCGCGTTGAACAGCGCTTGCGTCGAGCCGTTGGTGATGACGATCTCGTCGAGCCGATAGTCGAGACGATGATCGCGCAGCAGTGCGGCTTGCACCGCCTGCTTCAGTTCCGGCGTGCCGTCGACATCGGTGTAGCGGGTTTCGCCGCGCAAGGCTGCGTCATGCGCCGCCGCGATCACATGGTCCGGTGTCGGAAAGCCGAGATTGCCCGAGGACAGCTCGATGATGTCGCGCCCGGCGGCGCGCAGTTCGCGGGCGCGGCGGCGCAGGACGGACGCCGGCGAAGCCTTGATGCCGCTCATGCGCGGCGAGAGGGTCGGTGTCGCGGTCATCGGACGTACTGCGCCTCACCGTTGCCGAACGACCAGTTCTCCGGAAGCACCTCGACGAGGTTGATGAAGATGTCTTCGGTGCGCAGGCCAGGACTCTCCGTGAGCCGTTCGGCGATGCGTCGATAGAGCTTCTGCTTCTGCGCCACCGGCCGGGTGTTGCTGATCGTGATCTGGATGATGACCAGATCGTCGCTGCGCCTGATGCCGAGATAGTCCGCGCCATAGGCGAAGTCGTCGTCATCGTGCTCGGAGATCGTCATGAAGCGATCCCCTTCCGGCACGTCGAAGGTCTCGCGCATCGCGCGATAGAGGCTCTCGAGAATGGCCTTGCGGTAGGCGGCGGGCTTGCCCCGCCGCAGTGAGACGCGGGTCAGCGGCATGATGGTGTCTCCTGGTGGCAATCGTTGACTGCGCCGATCCTAGGAGTTCGTTGATCATTGAAAAACGGTATGATAACGTATTTCAATGATTTCATTTTTAAATGGGTGATTATGAAAGCGCTCGACGTCGAGGCGGTGCAGGCCTTTGTGCTGGTCGCGGACCTCAGCAGCTTCACGCGCGCGGCGCAGGTCATGGAGACCACGCAGTCTGCGATCAGCCTGAAGATCAGGCGACTGGAAGATGGGCTCGGCCGCCGGCTGCTGGAGCGGACGCCGCGGCTGGTCCGGCTGTCCGCGGAGGGCACCGCCTTCCTCGGCGCGGCGCGCAATCTGGTGGCCGCGCATCAATCGGCGCTCGGGTCGTTTGCCGTCGAACACCGCCGTCTTGTCGTCGGCATCAGCCACCACATCGTCGGATCCGAGTTGGCCTCGCTGTTGAAGCGGATGAACAGCACCGACCCGGGCCTCGTGATCCAGTTGCATGTCGATACGTCGCGATCGGTGCTCGGCGCATTCGACGACGGCAAGCTCGATGCCGCGATCGTGCTGCGCCACGACGCCAAGCGCCGCGATGGCGACGTGCTGTTCGAAGAACCTTTCGGCTGGATGGCCGCGCCCGACTTTCACCATCGGCCCGGCGAGCCGCTGCGCCTTGCGACGCAAGCCGAGCCGTGCAGCGTGCGCGCCATGGCGGTCGAGACGCTCGACGCTGCCGGCATCGCCTGGACCGAGGCGTTCGTCGGTGGCGGGCTTTCGACGATCGGCGCCGCGATTTCAGCAGGGCTCGCCGTCGCCGCGCTGGCCCGCCGGGTGGCGCCGGCCGACACCGTCGACCTTGGGCCGCGGCTTGGCCTGCCGCCATTGCCGTCGCGCGACGTCATGCTCCACTCAAAGCTGTCGGACGCGCGGACACGGCAGGCGCTGCGCACCCTCGGTGCGGCTTTCGCAGCGAACGCGGCCTGAGCGGTAAGTTATCATCGATCTAGGCCGCGGATTTTAGCGCGATGGGGGCGTTAGTCTTCGCAAGGAGTGCGGCATGCTCGTTATTGAACTTGACGCTACGCGTTGGCAGTCGTTCCAGGACTTCAACAATGCGCTGAAAGCAGCTCTCGGCTCGCGCGAAGGCCATGGCAACGGCGTAGATGCTTGGATTGATTCGATAATTTACGGCGGCATGAACGAAGTTGAGGCGCCTTACGTTGTCTGGATCACCGGAACCGAACGATGCGACGCAACGCTCAAAGAGGAACTTGAGACGTTCTCTGAGGCGATCAGTGAGGCGCGCGCATGGAAACTCAAGCACCATGGGACCGACGTAGACGTAAGCTTCCGTATCGGAGACGGTTCAAGACCTTCAAATTGAGAAGTCGTCGCGTGGGATTGCGCCATGAGGACGACGATGCGTCAGCCTGACGCGGCCATCCGTTACCCAAACATTAACTTTCGCGCGCTAGGCAAAGGCAAGTTTGGGAGCGCGGCGTATGGACATGATGAGCATGGTGTCGAGCATCCTGTCGATGCAGCAGGGCAACCTGCAGGGTCAGATCGCGACCCGCGTAACCAAGCAGAACCTCGATGCGGAAAAGTTCGCGGTTCAGACCCTGCTCGGCACGCCGTCGACCGCCAATCTCGGTCCCGGCGTCGGTGGCAACCTCAACGCCGTCGCCTGATCAGAACCCCGCCGCGGCCGGGGCCAGCGCCGCTTTCACCAGCTTGATCGCATCGTCGCTCGCCCATTCGGCGGGACCGGCGATATTGGCGATCTCGCAGCCCTTGCCGTCGACCAGCACGGAAGTCGGCATGCCCAGCGCCTTGCCTATGTTCTTAAGATCCTGAAAGACCTTGGCTTTCTGGTCGCTGAAATAGCCGAGATTGGTCAGATTGGCTTCCTTTAGGAAGTTCTTCGGCTTGTCCGGGTCGCGGGTGTCGATGTTGATCGCGACCACCTCGAAATCCTTGCCGCCGAGCTTGGTCTGCAGGCTGTCGAGCGCCGGCATTTCCTTGCGGCAGGGCACGCACCAGGTCGCCCACAGATTGACCAGCACGGTTTTGCCGCGCCAGTCCGAGAGTTTCTTGGGCTGGCCGTTGGCGTCCTCGAAGGTCAGGTCGGGCAGCCTCAATGGGGTGGTTGCCATGGTCAGCGCCGCCACCTCGCCATGGGCGAGCGGGGCGATCTTCTTCGCCAGATCCACCGCGCTGTTGCAGGCGACGTCGCCGCCGGCGGGATGCCTGAGCCCGGAGACGCCGACATAGCCGATCACGGCCCCGGCCAGCACGGCGCCGATCACCAGCGGGATGCGCCATTTGGCCGTCGGCTTGACGGTCGGTTCGGATGGGGTCGTCTCGGGCATATCGTTTGTCATCCTGGGTCAGATATGGCTATGCAGTGCCGGGAATACGTCCGGAACCGCCATGCTGTTTCGCCACTACGGCCAAAGAAACAGCACGGCCTGAAATACAAATTCGTGAGCGAGATGTCATGAGCAACAAGATGTGGGGCGGCCGGTTCTCGGAGCGTCCCGACGCCATCATGGAGGAAATCAACGTCTCCATCGACGTCGACCGTCACCTTTACGCCCAGGACATTGCCGCGTCCAAGGCCCACGCCGCGATGCTCGCTGCGCAGGGCATCATCACCTCAGCTGATGCGAAAAATATCGGCAAAGGTCTAGACACGATTTTGTCAGAAATCGGCAAGGGCGATTTCGATTTCAAGCGCGCGCTCGAGGACATCCATATGAATGTCGAGTCGCGGCTGTCCGAATTGATCGGGCCCGCGGCGGGCCGGCTGCACACCGCGCGCTCGCGCAACGATCAGGTCGCGACCGATTTCCGGCTCTATGTCCGCGACACCATCGACGAGACAAATGCCGCGCTGGCCGCGTTCCAGCAGGCGCTGGTCACCCGTGCGCTGGAGCATGCCGGAACCGTGATGCCGGGCTTCACCCATCTACAGACCGCGCAGCCCGTGACCTTCGGTCATCACCTCCTGGCCTATGTCGAGATGGCCGGCCGCGACCGCGGCCGCTTTGCCGACGCACGCAAGCGGCTGAACGAATCACCGCTCGGCGCCGCCGCGCTCGCCGGCACCTCGTTCCCGATCGATCGCGCGGCGACCGCCAAGGCGCTCGGCTTCGACCGGCCGATGGCCAATTCGCTCGACGCGGTGTCCGACCGCGATTTCGTGCTGGAAACGCTGTCTGCGGCCGCGATCTGCGCGGTGCACATGTCGCGCTTCGCCGAGGAGATCGTGATCTGGACCTCGCCGCTGGTCGGTCTCGTCAAGCTCAGCGACAAGTTCACCACCGGCTCCTCGATCATGCCGCAGAAGCGCAATCCCGACGCCGCCGAACTGGTGCGCGCCAAGACCGGCCGCGTGATCGGTGCGCTCACCGCGCTGCTGATCGTGATGAAGGGCTTGCCGCTCGCCTACCAAAAGGACATGCAGGAGGACAAGCAGGGCGCGATGGAGGCGTTCGAGGCGCTGTCGCTCGCGATCCGCGCCATGACCGGCATGGTCGAGGATCTGGTGCCGGACGAAGCGAAGATGAAGGCCGCGGCCGGCGAGGGCTATGCCACCGCGACCGACCTGGCCGACTGGCTGGTGCGCACCCTGAAAATGCCGTTCCGCGACGCCCACCACGTGACCGGGCGCATCGTCGGCCTGGCCTCGGCACAGGGCGTGGCGCTGCACGAGCTGCCGCTCAAGGCCATGCAGGAAGTCGAGCCGAAGATCACGGCAGAGGCGCTGAAGGTGCTGAGCGTCGAATCCTCGGTCAAGAGCCGGACCTCGTTTGGCGGCACGGCGCCGAAGAATGTGATGGCGCAGGCCAAGGCCTGGGCCAAGCGGCTGGAAAAAGAGCGAAAATTGGGCTGATCCGGAAAATTTGGCCGTGATTTCTCAGGCCTCCGCCTCTCGCCAGAGCACGCCAATGTTTGTATGGTGCCGCCCAAATTGGGGAATTCGTCGTGATTAGCAAGTACCGCCTGACCCCCTCGGGATGGGCCATCATTGTGCTGAGCGCTGCAACGCTTGCGCTCGGCGGCTGCGGCCGCAAGGGACCGCTCGACCTGCCGCCGACCGCGAACGCCGCGCCGGCCGCAGCACCGGGCGACACCGAGCGAGAGCGGGCGGCACAGCCCAGCGTGTTCAATCCGACCTATGGTTCGGATGTCGCGCCGGCCGCGTCGAAAGGCAATAAGCGGTCTTTCGTTCTCGATCCCTTGCTTGGCAATTAGCATCTAAAAGCGTGTCATGAACCATTTCGACTATCGCAACGGCGTGCTGCATGCCGAGGCGGTCAATCTCATTGGACTGGCGGAGGCCGTCGGCACGCCGTTCTATTGCTATTCGACCGCGACGCTGGAGCGCCACTACCGCGTCTTCACCGAGGCCTTTGCCGGTGAGAAGGCGCTGGTCTGCTACGCGATGAAGGCGAACTCCAACCAGTCCGTGCTGCGCACGCTGGCCAAGCTCGGCGCCGGCGCCGACGTGGTGTCCGGCGGCGAGTTGAAGCGGGCGCTCGCGGCCGGCATCCCGCCGTCGAAGATCCTGTTCTCCGGCGTCGGCAAGACCGAAGGCGAACTGCGCGCCGCGCTCGCCGCCGACATCCTCTGCATCAATATCGAGTCCGAGCCTGAGCTCGAGATGCTGTCGCGCATTGCGGTGGAGATGAATACGACCGCGCGCATCTCGGTGCGGGTCAATCCCGACGTCGATGCCGGCACCCACGCCAAGATCTCGACCGGCAAGTCGGAGAACAAGTTCGGCATTCCGATCGCGCGCGCCCGCGAGGTCTATGCCCGCGCGGCGAAGCTGCCGGGCATCAAGGTCACCGGCACCGACGTGCATATCGGCAGCCAGATCACCGATCTCGGTCCGCTGGAGGCCGCGTTCCGGCTGCTCGCCGAATTCGTGCAGACGCTGCGCGCCGACGGCCACGATATCTCGCATGTCGATTTCGGCGGCGGCCTCGGCATTCCCTATCATCTGGACCGTGCCGCGCCGCCGGTGCCCGCGGCCTATGCCGCGATGGTCAAGCGCGTCACGCACAATCTCGGCTGCACGCTGATGTTCGAGCCGGGCCGCCTGATCGTCGGCAATGCCGGCATCCTCGTCACCCGCGTGATCCATGTGAAGCCGGGCGATGCCAAGAACTTCGTCATCATCGACGCCGCGATGAACGACCTGATCCGGCCGACGCTGTATGAAGCGCATCACGATATTCTGCCGGTGCGCCAGCCTGCGCTTGATACCCCGACCATGGTCGCCGACGTGGTCGGCCCGGTCTGCGAGACCGGCGACTATCTCGCGCTCGACCGTTCGCTGCCGCAGCCGAAGGCCGGCGATCTCCTGGCGATCATGACCGCCGGCGCCTATGGCGCGGTGCAGGCCGGCACCTACAACACCCGGCCACTGGTGCCGGAAGTGCTGGTCAAGGACGACCAGTACGCCGTGGTCCGTCCGCGCATCGACGTCGACGCACTGATCGCGATGGACAAGCCCGCGCCGTGGTTGTGAGGCCGGCGTCGCGCCTCACTCACGGTGTCGTCCCTGCGAAAGCAGGGACCCATAACCACCGCTCTTGATTGTCGTCCTGAGCTGGGGCTCCAGCTCAGCCAAGCCACAAACCGCTGTGGTTATGGGTCCCGGGTCGCGCTTCGCTTGCCCGGGACGACAGCGTTTATTTCGGCGAGAGCATTACTTCGCAGCGTGACTGCCGACCTTGCCGCCACCCACGATCACGCCCGCGGCCTTCTCGATCGGCTTGATCGCCGCGGTGAAATCCGACTCCGGTCCCTCGTCGCGGATGATGACTTCCCAGAGCCGGCCGACCGCTTCGGCAACTTCCATCGACAGTCCGAGCGAGCGCATCTCCTCGACGGCGAGCCGCACGTCCTTCACCATCAGGCCAGTGGCGAAGCCGAAGTCGAAGCTGCGCGGCAGCACCGAACGCGGAAACTTGTCGCGGCTCGCGGTGTTCAGCCCCGAGCCCGCATTGATGACGTCGATCATCACGGCGGGATCGAGCCCGGACTTGACGCCCATCACGACAGCCTCCGAGGTCGCGACCATTGCGGTCGCCGACAGGAAGTTGTTGGCGAGCTTCATGGTCTGGCCGGAGCCCGGTTTGGTGCCGATGAAGAACACCTTGCCGATGACGTCGAGCGCGGCCTTCACCAGCTCGAAATCGGCGCGCGGGCCCGACACCATCACCGCCAGCGTGCCCTTCTCGGCGCCGGAGACGCCACCGGAGACCGGGCTGTCGATCTGCACGATGTTCTTTTTCGCCAGCAGATCGTGGATCTTCACCGCCATCTGCGAGCCGACGGTGGAGAGATCGATGAAGCGCTTGACGCGCGTGCCCTCGATCACGCCGCCGGCGCCGGTCGCAACCTCGAGCGAGGCCTGCAGCGAGGGCAGGCTCGCCATCACGGTCTCGACGCGGTCGGCGATGTCCTTGGGCGATGTCGCAGCCGCGGCGCCGAGCGCAACCAGCTGGTCGACGGCGTCTTTGCGCATGTCGAACACGGTGAGCTTGTGGCCGGCCTCGATCAGCCGGCGCGCCATCGGGAAGCCCATCTTCCCGAGGCCGATGAATCCGATTTCCATATGTCGTTTCCTCTACGTCTTTGTGTGCCGAGCCGTGCGCCCCACATTCGGTGTCGTCCCTGCGAAAGCAGGGACCCATAGCCACCGCGCTTGATTGCTGTGCTCAGCAGGAGCCCCAGCGTGTTCACACCACGAAGGCCTGTGGTTATGGGTCCTGGCCTTCGCCGGGACGACGATGCGGAAGCCGCGTTTCGCTCACGCCTTGTTGTCGAGCTCGGCAAACACCTCGCGCGCGATGCGGAAGCTGTCGACGCCGGCCGGGATGCCGGCGTAGATCGAGACCTGCATGAAGATCTCGCGGATCTCGTCACGCGACACGCCGTTGGTCAGCGCGCCCTTGATGTGCGCCTTCAGTTCGTGCGGCCGGTTCAGGATCGAGATCATGGCGAGGTTGAGCATGCTGCGCGTCTTGCGCGGCAGCTCCTCGCGGCCCCAGACCGCGCCCCAGCAATATTCGGTGACCAGTTCCTGGAACGGCTTGTTGAAGCCGTCCGAATTCTTCAGCGCATTGTTGACATAGGCCTCGCCGAGCACCGCCTTGCGGATTTCGAGCCCCTTGTCGTGCGTCTTCTGGTCCATGTCGTTTCCTCATGCCTTAAGTCGTTGGTTCGGCCGGGACGTTACGGGGTCGAACCGCCGCAGTCACGCCTTCGTGTTATGCGTATTTCCCGGTGTGGGTTACGTCGGGGAACGGGTGCCTCAAAGCCGCCGCTGTGCTAAGGTGACCTGCCGGCTGCCCCGGAGATTTTATTGAGCGGAGCCAACATCGACCCGTCTGAGAACCCGTCACCCGCCGCCCGCGACAGCGATCCGGACGCGCGGCTGAAGCTGACGCAATTGAAGCTGACCGAGGCTCTGCAGCGGGCAAAATTGGCGATTGCGTGGGAACGGGCGTGGCCGCATCTGGCGCGGTTCCTGACGGTCGCCGGTCTGTTCCTGGTCGCGTCCTGGGCCGGCCTGTGGCTGGTGCTCCCGTTTGCCGCACGCGTGGCCGGCGCCGGCCTGTTCGGCATTGCTGCGCTCGCGGCGCTGTTGCCGCTGCTGCGCTTCCGCTGGCCGAGCCGCGAGGAGGGCCTGAGCCGGCTCGACCGCGGCGCCGGCGTCCGCCATCGCCCGGCGACCACGCTCTCCGACACCCTCACCAACAAGGATCCGTTCGCGCTGGCGCTGTGGCAGGCGCAGCGCGAGCGCACGCTGGCCTCGCTCAAGCGCATCCGCGCCGGGCTGCCGCAGCCGCGGGTCTCTCTGCATGACCCCTGGGCGCTGCGCGCGCTGGTCATCGTGATGCTGGTCGCGACCTATGTCGCCGCCGGCGACGAGCGCGGCCTGCGGGTCGCCTCCGCGTTCGACTGGAACGGCATCATGGCGCCGGCCAATGTCCGGGTCGATGCCTGGGTGACGCCGCCGAACTACACCGGCAAGCCGCCGATCATCCTGTCCAACGCCAACAAGGACGCCAACGCGGCCGACACCACCCCGCTCGCGGTTCCGGCCGGCAGTACGCTGCTGGTGCGCTCCAGCGGCGGCACCATCGACGTCGTGGTCGGCGGCGGCGTCGCCGAGGTCGCGCCGGAGGGGCAGGCGCCCAAGGGCACCAATGAGCGGCATTTCAAGATCACCGGCGACGGCACCGCGCATGTCCGCGCCCCGGCCGGCCAGCCGCAGTGGAAATTCACCGCGACGCCGGACCGTCCGCCGTCGATTGCACTCGCCAAGGATCCGGAGCGGCAGGCGCGCGGCGCCTTGCAGATGTCCTACAGGCTCGAGGATGATTACGGCGTCACCGAAGCCCGCGCGCAGTTCGCGCCGCGGCCGGCCGATGCGCCGAAAGATGCCGACGGCAAGGCCGCGCAGCCGCGTCCATTGTTCGAGCCGCCGCAATTTCCGCTGGTGCTGCCGAATGCGCGCACCCGCAACGGCGTCGGCCAGACCGTCAAGGATCTCAGCGAGGACCCCTACGCCGGCGCCGACGTGACGCTGACGCTGACCGCCAAGGACGAGGCCGGCAATGAGGGCAGGAGCGAGCCGTTCAACATGCGGCTGCCCGAGCGGCTGTTCACCAAGCCGCTGGCGCGCGCGCTGATCGAGCAGCGCCGCATCCTGGCGCTCGATGCCAACCAGAACGGCCAGGTCTACGCCGCGCTCGACGCGCTGATGATCGCGCCGGAAATGTTCATGCCGGAAACCGGCTATTATCTCGGCCTCCACACCGTGAGCCGCCAGCTCGAGGCGGCACGGACCGACGACCAGCTGCGCGAGGTCGTCGCCAGCCTGTGGGCGCTCGCCGTCACCATCGAGGACGGCAACATCACCGATGTCGACAAGGCGCTGCGCGCGGCGCAGGACGCGCTCAAGCAGGCGCTGGAGCGCGGCGCGAGCGACGAGGAGATCAAGAAGCTCACCGACAATCTGCGCGCGGCGCTGGACAATTTCCTGCGCCAGATGGTCGAGCAGTTCCGCAACAACCCGCAGCAGCTCGCGCGCCCGCTCGATCCCAATGCCAAGGTCCTGAGCCAGCAGGATCTCAAGAACATGCTCGATCGCATGGAACGGCTGTCGCGCTCCGGCGACAAGGATGCGGCGCGGCAGCTACTCGAACAGATGCAGCAGATGCTGGAAAACCTGCAGATGGCGCAGCCCAATCAGGGCGACGACGACATGCAGCAGTCGCTCAACGAGCTCGGCGACATGATCCGCAAGCAGCAGCAGTTGCGCGACAAGACCTTCAAGCAGGGCCAGGATTCCCGCCGCGACCGCATGCGCGGCAAGCAGGGCGACCAGTCGATGGGTGACCTGCAGCAGGATCAGCAGGCGCTGCGCGACCGCCTGAAGAAGCTGCAGGACGAGCTCGCCAAGCGCGGCATGGGTCCGGAGCAGCGCGGCCAGAAGGGTCAGAAGGGGCAAGGCCAGAAGGGCGATCAGGCCCAGCAGGGCGACCCGGGCGGCGATCAGGGTGATGACGACGGCGACGGGCTCGACCAGGCCGATTCCGCGATGGGCGATGCCTCCGGGCGGCTCGGCGAGGGCAATGCCGACGGTGCGGTGGATTCGCAAGGCCGCGCGCTGGATGCGCTGCGCAAGGGCGCGCAGAGCCTTGCGGATGCGATGCAGCAGGGTGACGGCGACCAGCCGGGCGACGGCCCCGGCAACCGCGCCGGCCGCCAGCAGAGCGGCGGCAACCAGACCGATCCGCTCGGCCGGCCGCTGCATGGCCGCGAATTCGGCGACGACTACACGGTCAAGATCCCCGGCGAGATCGACGTGCAGCGGGTGCGCCGAATCCTCGAAGAACTGCGGCGGCGTCTCGCCGATCCGTCGCGCCCGCAGATCGAACTCGATTACATCGAGCGGCTGCTGAAGGATTATTGATCTCGCCACATGTTCCACTGTCGTCGCCCGGCTCGACCGGGCGATCCAGTATCCCAGAGACGTGAGTGCTTGAATCGAGAGGCCGCGGCGTACTGGATGCCCCGCTCTCGCGGGGCATGACAAAGAATGTGAGGCGAGTTGCTTCGCTTGCAATGACGACGCGGAAAGCACCGCGCACCACCCTCGTCATGCGCGGGCTTGACCCGCGCATCCATCCAGCTTCGCGAAAATTGTTCTTCGGCGATGGATTGCCGGGTCAAGCCCGGCAATGACGGCTAGCTCGCCTTCCGTGCCGCCAGCGCATCCGCGACCGCAGTGCGGATATCGGCCACCGAGAACGGTTTGGTCACCACGTCATGCACGATGGCATTGAGGCCCGAAGCGCGTTCGCGCTGGTGGGCGAAGCCGGTCATCAGCAGGATCTTCAGCGCCGGGAAATCGCGTGCCGCGGTCAGCGCCAGCGCGATGCCGTCCATCACTGGCATCTGGATGTCGGTCAGCAGCAGGTCGAACGCGCCTTCGTCGCGCGTCAGCATCTCCAGCGCCTCGGCGCCGTCCTGCGCGGTCACGGTCTCGTGGCCGTCCATGGCGATGGCGCGGGCGACCAGCGAGCGCATCGAGTCTTCGTCGTCGGCGATCAGAACACGCGTCATGGTGATGGTCGGTTTCCGAAAGTGGTGGCCGTCAGCCTCAGGCGCGGCCGCCGGTGAGATCATGCTTGTTGAAGAAGCGTACGTCGATATTGCGGCCTTCGGGCGGCGGCGAGGCGAGGCGCGACTTGAAGAAGGCGCGCTCGCCGGGATTGAGCACCGGCTGCTCCAGCACCGCATTCCAGGCATAGATCTCGGCGCCCTGGGCGTCGCGGACCGAGAAGCGCAGCCGCGGCAGTTCGACCGGCTTCCTGGTCTGGCCGACGATCATGCCCTCGATCACCAGCACCGGCTTGCCGTCCACGGTCTCGTTGGTGATCTTGAGGTCCTTGAAGGCGAGGCCGCGCAAATTCACGTCGAGCCCGACCATCTTGTAGAACAGCGCGGTCTGCGGCAGCAGCCGCACCACGTCGTTGCGCCAGACGAACAGCGCGATGATCAGCGCGCCCATCGCGGCGCAGGTGGTCGGCAGGGCGCCGATCACCGGCATGAAGGGAATCCGCGGCAGCGAGGGCAGGCGGAACAGGCGGGGCAGCCGCGGCAGGCCAAAGCGTCGCTTTCCGGCCGCGTCCTGGGTGCCGGCATGGGCCGCGGCATCCGCCTCGGCCACCGCCGGCCATTCCGTGGCGGCGGCGTCCTCGTCGGCGGGTAAATCGGCCGAAATCGAGGGGCTTTCGACCATCGGGGTCGTGTCGGCCTCCTCGCGGCCCATCGCGTCCCATTCGGCAGCGAGGTTGGAGCCGGCGGCCTCATAGGCCAAGGTGGGGGCGGTCGCCCCGATCGCGTCCTCCGGGCGGGCCAGCCAGACCTCGCGGCAGCGGGAACAGCGGACCGTGCGTCCGGCCTCACCCAGGGTGGCCGGATTGATGGCGTAGGATGTTGTACAATGCGGGCAAACGATATGCATATGGAGCCGAATCTCCACCGTGTGGTATGCCCGGATGCTACCGAGCGACCGTTAACGAATCGGAAACCATAACCGACGCACAAGCTTTCTGTGCGGTTCGCGGCCGCTCGGCGGAAGTTCGGGCCGTCTTTGTTGGGTATTGGGCCACAGGCCCTCTCGAACGGAGCTAGCGCATTGGTTCGGTTCGAAAATGTCGGTCTGCGCTACGGGCTCGGCCCGGAGATTTTGCGCGACCTCTCCTTCATGATCCCGGCGCATTCGTTCCAGTTCCTCACCGGGCCGTCCGGCGCCGGCAAGACCTCCCTGCTGCGGTTGTTGTTCCTGTCGCTGCGGCCGACCCGCGGGCTGGTCAATCTGTTCGGCAAGGACGTCTCCCTGCTGGGCAAGGATCAGGTCGCCGACCTGCGCAAGCGGATCGGCATCGTGCTGCAGGATTTCCGCCTGCTCGACCACATGACCACCTATGAGAACGTCGCGCTGCCGTTCCGCGTGATGGGCCGCGAGGAATCGACCTACCGCCGCGAGGTGATCGACCTCCTGAAATGGGTCGGCCTCGGCGAGCGCATGGATGCGTTGCCGCCGATCCTGTCGGGCGGCGAGAAGCAGCGCGCGGCGATCGCGCGCGCGGTGATCTCGCGGCCGCAATTGCTGCTGGCGGACGAGCCGACCGGCAGCGTCGATCCGACGCTCGGCCGCCGTCTGTTGCGGCTGTTCATCGAGCTCAACAAATCCGGCACCGCAGTTATCATCGCGACCCACGACATTACATTGATGGATCAGTACGAGGCGCGGCGGCTGGTGCTGCATCAGGGACGGCTGCATATCTATGAGTAGGAGCGGCGACGAGAAAGTGTCGTTGGTCGATCTCGGGCGCGAACGCCCGCAGGTCCCGGCCACCGCGCGCAACATGTCGCCGATCGTGCCGCGTGCCTCGATCTCGGGCCGCGCGCTGGTTGCGGTGGTCGCGATCATGACCTTCCTCGCCTCGCTGACGACAGGCACCGTGCTGCTGGTCAGCGCGTCGGCAGCCGAGTGGCAGTCCGAAGTGTCGAGCGAGATCACCATTCAGGTGCGACCCTCGCCGGGCCGCGACCTCGACCGCGACGCGCAGGCCGCGGTAGAGGCGATGCGGGCGCAGCCCGGCATTCTCGAGGTGCGTCCGTTCAGCAAGGAGGAATCCGCCAAGCTGCTGGAGCCGTGGCTCGGCAGCGGGCTTTCGATCGACGAACTGCCGGTGCCGCGCGTGATCGTGGCGCGGGTGCAGCCCGGCTCCACGCTCGATCTCGCCGGCTTACGCGCGCGGGTGACGCAGGTGGCGCCGACCGCCAGCGTCGACGATCACCGCGCCTGGATCGAGCGCATGCGCTCGATGACCGGCGCCACGGTGTTTGCCGGCGTCGGCATCCTGATTCTCGTGATCATCGCCACCATCATCTCGGTGTCGTTCGCGACCCGCGGCGCGATGGCGTCCAACCGCCCGATCGTCGAGGTGCTGCATTTCGTCGGCGCCGGCGACAGCTTCATCGCCAACCGCTTCCTGCGGCATTTCCTTCGGCTCGGCCTCGAGGGCGGGCTGATCGGCGGCGGCGCGGCGATGCTGGCGTTCGGCTTCTCCGAGTCGATCGCCAATTGGTTCTCCGGCACGCCGGTGGGCGACCAGTTCGCGGCCCTGCTCGGCACGTTCTCGCTGCGTCCGTCGGGCTACCTCGTCCTGGCGTTGCAGGCGGTGCTGATCGCGGCGATCACCGCATGGGCGTCGCGGCGCACCCTGTTCGCCACGCTCGACGACATCGACTGACGGTCCGCGGCGTCGCAATCATGGGGGTGATTTCGTGATCGCGGGGCGTCGCCAGAGTGTGATTTCGCGCGCATCCGCACGGCCCTGGCCGGGCAAAACCGGTTTCCACTTTTCCGGATCATGCTCTAAAATCCCCGGGGGGAAGGATATCAGCATCACATGAGTTTGCAGCCCGACGATACGTCGCCGAAAGGCCATGCCGCGCAGGCGCGCGGCTGGCTGCGCGTCGTCATCGTCGTGCCGTTGGCGCTTGCCTTCGTTGCCGCCGCGGTCGGCTTCATCGGCTTCCTGTCGCAATTGCGCGGTGTCGAGACCGATCCGCCGCACAATGCCGACGGCATCGTGGTGCTGACCGGCGGCTCGTCGCGGGTGTCCGACGCGATGGAGCTGTTGGCCGCGGGCTACGGCAAGCGGCTGTTGATCTCCGGCGTGCATCCGACCAACGACGCCAATGACATTTCCCGCTCGGTGCCGGACAGCCAGGGGCTGATGCGGTGCTGCGTCGATCTCGACCGCTCGGCGGTCAACACCCGCAGCAATGCGGCGGAGACGCGGCGCTGGGCGCACGAGCGCGGCTTCAAGTCGTTGATCGTGGTGACCTCCAACTACCACATGCCGCGGGCGATCGTGGAACTGTCACACGCGATGCCTGACATCACGCTGATCCCGTTCGCGGTCGTCGGTGACAAATGGCGCGACGAGCCGTGGTGGACGAGTGGCGGAACGTTCCGTCTCTTGCTATCGGAATACGCCAAATATGTCGCTGCGGAGATGCGGGTGCGGCTGGCCGATATCGGCCTCGACCTGACCTCTGATCTCGCCGAGCAGCCGGCAGCTACGCCGCGCCGCCCGGCAACGGCGCAGGCGAACAAGGACTGAAATGATTTTCCTGCGCTCGCTGATCTTCAACGTGCTGTTCTATCTGGTGCTGGTGCTGCTTTGCATCGTCGCGCTGCCCGCGCTGCTGCTGCCGCGCGGCGCGATGATGGCGATCGAAGCCGCGTGGGCTAACACCAGCCTGTTCCTGATGCGCGTGATCTGCAACATCCGGATCGAGTTCCGCGGCATCGAGAAGATTCCGCAGGGGCCGCTGGTCGTCGCCTCCAAGCACCAGTCGTTCTGGGAGACGTTCGCGCTGGTGCGCTTCTTCGAGCATCCGCTGTTCATCCTCAAGCGCGAGCTGATGATGATCCCGGTGTTCGGCTGGTACCTGAAGAAGGTCGGCATGATCTCGGTCGAGCGCGGCGGCGGCCCGCGCTCGCTGATCAAGACGCTGAAGCGCGCGGCGGCCGAGGTGAAGCTCGGCCGGCAGCTCGTGATCTTCCCGGAAGGCACCCGCACCGCGCCCGGCGCTGCGCCGAACTACAAGGCCGGCGTCGCGCAGATCTATGCCGAGAGCGGCGTGCCGTGCCTGCCGATCGCGCTCAATTCCGGGCTGTTCTGGCCGCGCCGCACCTTCATGCGCTATCCCGGCACGCTGGTGGTCGAATTCCTCGATCCATTGCCGCCGGGCCTGCCGCGCGACGAGTTCATGACCCGCCTGCGCGAGGCGATCGAAACCGCCACCACCCGCATCGTCGACGCCGGCCGCGCCGAGCAGGCGCAATTGTTCGGCGGTGTGCCGGGTGCGGCTAAGGGGTGAAGCTGACCTCATTTACGCACAATCATCCGTCGCATAGACATATGGTGCATTCAGCCGCGGACCCTGCAATTGCCGATCAGACGTCGAAAACCGCTAGCTATTGGTTCGATTAAGGCCGACGACGATGCGCGCCTCTTCGGTCGTCCCGCGTTCTACGCTGAATTCGCGGCGCGCGCGGATCAGGTTGCCCTTGTCGACTCGATCTATGTTCTGAAGGACCGGGGTCTGCTCACGGCAAGCCGAATGTCGTTCGCGTCTCCGCTCAGGGAGCTCGCTTTTGTCTTCCGCCAAGATGATCCAGGCGGCAGGGTGGTCTTCAACGCGCCGAGCTCCGATTGTCGAAGAAAGAGCAGGGCGTTCTTCGGTTGGATTGTCGGCGTCAAGTTGAAGCCGAATTGGCCGGGCAGTCCGAGCAACAATCATCCAGCGATCGTTGCATGTCGCGATGCGCTCGCCCGGATCATCAGGAACAGTTCATCGCGCCTCGACATCCTCGATACGATAGATCAGACATTGCTCGCGCTTGCGCCGCAGGAAGGGCATGGTTCGATCGGGGGGCGCGACCCGCTGGATGCGCCGCACGACCGGGTCAGCGACCTGGCGAACCATGTCGGCAGATCGGTCCGGACGCTGCAGAGGCGCGTGAGAATGTCGACGGGGTGCCCGCCGAAGCGCTTCCTTGCCATGCAGCGTTTCCGCCGCTCGGTTTACGAGATCGCCGCGGGCGGCGATGGCCTGTCGGTGATCGCAACCGATCTCGGATTCTCCGATCAGGCTCACCTGACCAGAGAGTTTCGGCGGCATGCCGGCATCACGCCCGGTGCGTTCCGGCGGGCCTGGTCCGGACCCCGCGTGCGCACTGTCCGATTTGTTCAAGACGCTGAGCGATCGGCGCGACTAATGATGGCGGTGTGGCCACTCGGGACCACGACCGGAGCCGGTTGAGCAGTGTGCTCGTCGCTGGCGGTCGTCGGCCTTGGCCTCGATCCATCGCCGGACGCGGGCAGCTCAGAATGATCATCGACGCATGGATGCAGCATCCGAATCCCGCCTGGATCGGGAATCCGATGTTCAAGTCGTTGCGTCGGTGGAAACCCGGCAAATGGTCGGAAACGGCACCTCCCATTGAAGACACGCTTGCCGAGATGGATCGCGCCGGTGTTTCCGTGGGCATGCTCTGTGGCTGGCACGGGCCGGGCGGGCCGATGATCGGCAACGATGAGGTCGCCCAACACTGCCAAGCTCACCCGGACCGCTTCGTCGGAATCGCTTCGGCCGATCTTTTCCACCCGATGGACGCGGTGCGGGAACTGAGGCTCCGGGTGAAGCGGGACGGCTTCAAGGGACTACGCGTCCTGCCCTGGGTGTGGGGGCTGCCGCCGGACGATCGCCGGTACTATCCGCTGTTCGCGGAGTGCTGCGAGCTCGACATCCCGTTCTGCACACAAGTCGGACACGCGGGGCCTCTGCGCGAATCCGAACCGGGACGTCCTATGCCCTATCTCGATCGGGTCGCGCTCGAGTTTCCTGAGCTTCGAATTCTCGGCGGCCATATCGGGGTCCCGTGGCTCGGCGAGATGCTGTCGCTCGTCATGAAGTACCCGAACGTCTTCATCGACACGTCGGCCTACAAGGTCAGCCGCTACCCATCCGAGCTCGTCGGGTACATGCGCGACAACAAAGGGCATCGGGTTCTCTTTGGATCCAACCATCCCTTTTGGCCCGCCGCCGAGTGCATCGCCGGTCTTGACGACCTCCAACTCGGCGCCGACGCCCGTTCGGCATTTCTAACGGATAACGCTCGGCGTGTGTTCAAGCTCGCCTGATCTCTCGTAACCACAGGATGACGGATGCCCTGGATCATTGAACGCAAGCACCCGCACGTGGCCGTGGTGACGATGAACACCAACAAGGTCAACGCGCAGAATCCGGCCTTCTTCGCCGACCTGCACGCTGCGTTCGATCGCCTGGAATCCGAGTTCGCCGATTGCGCCGTCGTGTTGACCGGATCGGGCGCGGTCTTCACGGCAGGCCTCGACTTCGATCATCACTTCCCGATGTTCGCGCGTCAATCAATCAAGGAGATCGATGCTTGGTTCAACGAATATCGCGCGACGAACCTTCGTCTCTTCACGTATCCGAGGCCGACCGTGGCTGCTATCAACGGCCATGCCTATGCAGGTGGATTCATCACCGCGATCGATTGCGATCATCGGATCGCCAGTGAAGGTCCGCTGCAGTTCGCGTTGAACGAGGTTCCCATCGGCATCCCGATGCCGGCTGTCTACTGCGAGATCATCAAGCATGCGATCGGTCCGCGATCGGCTTTCGAATTGACGCTATTTGGTCAGGTCTACGATCTCGCCGCGGCGACGCGACTCGGCATCGTCCAGCGGACGGTCGCGCCGGACAAGTTGCTCGATGCGGCCGTCGCCTGGGCAGCGTTGGTGCCGCCGGATTGCTACACGGCCTACGCGTTTTCTAAGCGCGCGCTTCAGGCGACCACCATGGCGGCCATCGATGCCGCGGCGCGCCTCGATCGGGACTTATTGTCGCGCGGCATGGCGGATCTCGGAAGCATTCGCGCCCACACCCGTCGCTACAAGGAACTGAAGGGCAGGGACGTAACCTGGCCGCTGCCCGTCTAAGGCAGTGGTTCAGTTCTGAGCCCTCCTCACCGCATCACGAACGGATTCGCCGGCACGTCCGTCGCGGTCGAGATCCAGACGCTCTTGGTCTCCTGATATTCGCGCACCGCGTCGATGCCGCTCTCGCGGCCGACGCCGGAGAACTTCATGCCGCCGAACGGCATCATGTAGCTGATGGCGCGGTAGGTGTTGACCCACACGGTGCCGGCGCGGAGCTGCTTCGGCACGCGGATGGCGCGGGCGAGGTCCTTGGTCCAGATCCCGGCGGCAAGGCCGTAGATGGTGTCGTTGGCGATCCGGATGGCGTCTTCCTCGGTGTCGAAGGAGATGATCGACAGCACCGGCCCGAACACCTCCTCGCGCGCGATCCGCATGGTGTTGTCGACATCGGTGAAAATCGTCGGCTCGACGAACTGGCCGCCCTTGATGCCCTCGCCGGACGCCGGCTTGCCGCCGAGCAGGCAGCGCGCGCCTTCGGCCTTCGCGATATCGATGTAATCGAGCACCTTCTTGTACTGCGCGGGCGTCGTGATCGGCCCGACATTGGTGTCGGCTTGCATGGGATCGCCGATCTTGGCCGATTTCGCCAGCTCCAGCACGCGTGCGACGAACTTCTCCTTGATCGAGCTCTGCACCAGCAGGCGCGAACCGGCGATGCAGGTCTGCCCCGTCGCGGCGAAGATGCCGGAAATCGCGCCGGCCGCGGCCGCCGTGAGGTCGGCATCCTCGAACACGATGTTCGGCGACTTGCCGCCGAGCTCGAGCGAAACGCGTTTGAGGCTCTTGGCCGCGGTCTCATAGACCTTGGCCCCGGTCGTATCCGATCCGGTGAAGGTGATTTTCGCGACGCCGGGATGCGAGATCAGCGCGGAGCCTGCCTCGGGCCCGAAGCCGGTCACCACGTTGAAGATGCCGTCGGGAATGCCGGCCTCTTTCGTCAGCGCCGCGAACTCCAGCGTGCTGGCCGAGGTGAATTCCGAGGGCTTGACGACCACGGCGCAACCGGCGGCGAGCGCGGCGGCGCATTTCCAGGCGACGAACAGCAGCGGTGAATTCCAGGCGGTCAGCGCCGCGACGACGCCGACCGGCTCATGCGTCGTGTAGGCAAAGGTATCCGCCTTGTCGATCGGCACCAGGCCGCCCTCGAGCTTGTCGACGAGGCCGCCGAAATACCACCACCACTCCGGGTGGTAGCGCAGCTGGCCCAGCATCTCGGCCATCAGCTTGCCGTTGTCGCGCACTTCGATCTCGGCGAGGCGCTCGGCGTTGGCCGCGACGAGGTCGCCGAGCTTGCGCATCACCTTGCCGCGCGCGGACGCCGTCATCTTCGCCCACGGGCCGCGCCACATCGCTTCATTGGCGGCCTTTACCGCCTTGTCGGCATCGGCGGCCGAGCCGCGCGGGATCTTCGCCCAGGCCTCGCCGCGATAGGGATCGACCGTCTCGAACCACTCGCCGTTGGCGGGGTCGACATACTGGCCGTTGATGTAGAGCTGATAGGTCTTCATGACATCCTCCCGCAAGGCGACGGTTCTGCTTGGCGAAACCGTATCACGCCTTGCGCGACGCCGTCATAACGCAGCCGCGGGAATGGGTTGCAGGCCGCGTGGACCGGCATCAGCCGTGCGGCGCGGCCAGCTCGGCTGCGATTATGGCGCCGAGCGCCATGTCGCTCTGCTGCCCAAAACCGTGATGCACGATGTTGCCGTCGCGGCCGATCAGGATGCTGGTCGGGGTTCCCTGCATGCCGTAGCGCTGCATGGTGACCGGGATCGGCGTGCCGTCGCCGGCTTGGTCGACACCGATCGGGAAGGTCAGCCGGTACTCGTGGATGAAGGCTTCCAACGATACTGGCGTCATCGCCGCGTGGTGCTCGAACACGGTGTGTAGCCCGATTACCTGCAGGTCGGAGTGCTTGAACAGCTCGAACGCGCGCTGCGTCTGCGGCGTGCCGTGCGAGACGCAGCCGGGACACAGCATCTGGAAGGCGTGCAGCAGCACCGGGCGGCCGCGCAGCGCGGCCAGGGTCAGGGGCTGGCCGCTGTTGAACCAGCGCGATGCCGCAATTTCCGGTGCTGGAGTCACAATATCAGTTCCTTGCGCTGGGCCTCCAGCAAATTGGCAAGGCGGGACAAGGTCTGTCAACGATCCCAAAGGCCGGCACAGTGCGAAGCAGTCGTCCCTCGCGACAAACGCGCAACGCGTTTTGCGCGGAGATCACGCTGGGACAAGAAGCCGAAGCGGACAGGTAGCCCCGAGATGTCCTCCTGTGACCCGCAAGAGACATTGGCGACTCCCAATTGCTGCTGCGCAAAATAGACCATTGAGCATATTTCGCCGGTCGCATTTCCCTGCTGTAATCAGGGTGATCACAAGCCGCTGGTGTGGTTACGAACCACATGGAGGCGGCGATTTTCATTTGCAGGAAGCCATGGTTGCGCGCCGATTATTCTGTCGGCGTCCCCTCAAGGGAGATCAGTCATGAGAACCTTACTGGCGAGTGCTGGTTTAGCGCTGTTGTTGGCCTTGGCAACGGAACCGGGCGTCAGCGCTCAGGAGGCCCCTGATTATTTCAAACAGACACTTCCTGACCAGGCACTGAAGCAGCATTGGGACCTACAGCTGGCCTTGATGAATCCCAAGGGGGCTTTGGACGCGAAGACCAAGCAGCTCATTGCCCTCGGCGTGGCAGCACAGATTCCCTGTGTCTATTGCGTTTACGGCCACACCAAATTGGCAAAAGCCGCTGGTGCGACCGATACTCAGATCAAGGAGGCCATTGCAACCGCCGCGCTCGTCCGTTTCAACAGCACGATGCTGCAAGGCTCGGGCTATGACATGCAGAAATTCCAACAGGAAGTTGATAGACTGTCCGCACCGAAATAGTCCTTGGTGTCAATTTTGCTTGTAGGGGTGACGCGGGTCTTGCTACTCCGCGCACGGTTCGGATTTGCGAGCACACGGCCTGGTCAGGACGTGCTTGCCGCGGCCCGGCGTGCGCGCCGCGCGGCGCGGCGGCGCTGGGTCCACAGGCGGGCGCGGTCGAGATAGAGATAGACCACCGGCGTGGTGTAGAGCGTCAGGATCTGGCTCAGGATCAGGCCGCCGAAGATCGCGATGCCGAGCGGCTGGCGCAGCTCGCTGCCCTCGCCGAGGCCGATCATCAGCGGCACCGCGCCGAACAGCGCGGCCAGCGTCGTCATCATGATCGGGCGGAAGCGCATCATGCAGGCCTCGTAGATCGCATCGCGCGACGACAGTCCGCGCTGGCGCTCGGCATCGAGCGCGAAGTCGATCATCATGATGGCGTTCTTCTTCACGATGCCGACCAGCAGGATCACCCCGATCATGCCGATGATGTCGAAATCGGTGTGCGACAGCATCAGCGCCGCCACCGCGCCGACGCCGGCCGAGGGCAGGGTGGAGAGGATCGTCAGCGGGTGGATATAGCTCTCGTAGAGCATGCCGAGCGAGATGTAGATCGTCGCGAGTGCTGCGAGAATCAAAAACAGCTCGTTCGCCAGCGCCTGCTGGAAGACCTTCGCGGAGCCCGCGAACCCGCCGGAAATGCCCGCCGGCATGCCGAGCGCATGCATCGTGGTCTCGATCGTGGTGGTCGCGGTGCTCAGCGAGACGCCGGGCGGCAAATTGAACGAGATGGTGCTGGCGACCAGCAAATCCTGGTGGTTGACCGCAAGCGGCGTCTCGCCGTGCTCGAAGCGGGCGACGCTCGACAGCGGGATCATCGTCTCCGCGCTGGTCGAGACCGCGGTCCCGGTCGAGGCGACGCCCTTGCCGGTGGCGCCGATCGAGTTGGTGGCCTGATTGCGCACCACGCTGGCGGCGACCGAGCTGATCGAGCTCTTCTGCGACGATGAGGCCACCGTGCCGGCCACCGCATTGGTGCTCTGCGTGCCGGTCGCCGATCCGCCCGAGGTTGAGATATAGACCTCCTTCAGGGTCTGCGGATCCTGCGAGAAGCGCGGCGCGACCTCCATGATGACGTGATACTGGTTGCGCGCGACGAAGATGGTCGAGACCTGGCGCTGCCCGAACGCGTCATAGAGCGTGTTGTCGAGCTGGCTGACGCTGATCCCGAGCCGCGAGGCGGCATCGCGATCGATCACCAGATTGGCCTGCAGCGCCTTGTTCTGCTGGTCGGTGTTGACGTCGGCGAGCGTCGGCTCCTTCTGCAGCGCCGCGACGAGCTTGGGCGTCCACTCGTTCAGCTGCTCGAAGGTCGAGCCCTTCAGCGTGTATTGATAGGCCGCATTGCCGGAGCGGCCGCCGGCGCCGAGATCGCCGATCGATTGCAGGAACAGGGTGGCGCCCGCCACCTTTGCCAAGGGATCGCGCAGCCGCTCGATCACCTTGTCGGCGCGCAGCTTGCGTTCGTTCATCGGCTTCAGCGAGGCGAACACGGTGCCGGTGTTGGTGCCGCCCGGACCGACGCCGCCACCGCCGGTGAAGCCGACGGCGGTCTCGACCGCCGGATCTGACTTCACGATGTCGATGAACTGGGTCAGCTTCTGCTGCATCAGCTGGAACGAGGTGCTCTGGTCGGCCTGGATCGAGCCGATCAACAGCCCGGTATCCTGTTGCGGAACGAAGCCCTTCGGCACCACCGTGTAGAGATGGACGTTCAGATAGAGCGTGCAGCCGAGGATCAGCATCACCAGCAGTGGATGGCGCAGCGCGAGGCCGAGCGTCGCGCGGTAGCCGCTCAGCATCAGCTCGAAGGCGCGTTCGTTGATCCGGTAGATCCAGCCATGCGACTGGTCTTCTTCCTTGCGCAGCAGCACTGCGCACATCATCGGTGTCGTCGTCAGCGAGACCACCAGCGAGATCACGATCGCGATGGTGATCGTCATGGCGAATTCGCGGAACAGGCGGCCGACCAGCCCGCCCATCAGCAGGATCGGCACGAACACCGCGATCAGCGACACGCTCATCGACAGCACGGTGAAGCCGACCTCGCGGGTGCCGACCAGCGTCGCCTCCAGCCGCGACATCCCGGCATCCATGTGGCGGGCGATGTTCTCCAGCACCACGATGGCGTCGTCGACCACGAAGCCGGTCGCCACCGTCAGCGCCATCAGCGAGAAGATGTCGAGCGTGTAGCCGAGCAGATACATCACGGCGAAGGTCGCGATCAGCGACACGCCGACCGCGACCACAGGCACCAGCGTGGCGCGGGCGTTGCGCAGGAACGCGAACACGACGAGGATCACCAGCGCGACGGCGATCAGCAGCGTGATCTCGACGTCGTGCAGCGAGGCCCGGATCGTCTTCGAGCGGTCCATCGCCAGCGCGATGTCGATCGCCGGCGAGACCGAGGCCCTGAGCTGCGGCATCAGCCCCTTCACGCTGTCGACCATCTTGATGATGTTGGCGCCCGACTGCCGGTACACGATCATCACGACCGCCGGCTTGCCGTTGGAAAGGCCGAGCGTGCGCACATTCTCGACGGAATCGATGACGTCGCCGACATCGGTCAGGCGCACCGCCGCGCCGTTGCGGTAGGCGACGACCAGCGGCCTGTAGTCGGCGGCCTTGCGGGCCTGGTCGTTGGCGTAGATCTGGTAACGCTGATCGCCGACGTCGATGCCGCCCTTCGGGCTGTGCGCGTTGGCGCTCGACAGCGCGGCGCGGACGTCCTCGAGCCCGATGCCGTATTTGTAGAGCGCCGGCGGGATCAACTCGACGCGCACCGCGGGCAGCGAGCCGCCGCCGACCGAGACCTCGCCGACGCCCTCGACCTGCGACAGCTTCTGGGCCAGCACGGTCGAGGCGGCGTCATAGAGCTCGGCCGGGGTCAGCGTGTCGGACGTCAAAGTGTAGATCAGGATCGGCGCCGAGGCCGGGTTGAACTTGCGGTAGGTCGGGTTGGCGCGGAGGTTGGTCGGCAGATCGGCGCGCGCGGCGTTGATGGCCGCCTGCACGTCGCGCGCGGCGCCGTTGATGTCGCGGTCGATGTCGAATTGCAGCGTGATGCGGGCGGAGCCGAGCGAAGACGTCGACGTCATTTCGGTGACGCTGGCGATCTGGCCGAGGTGGCGCTCCAGCGGGCTCGCCACGGTGGAAGCGACGTCGGCCGGGCTCGCGCCGGGCAGGGTCGCCTGCACCATGATGGTCGGGATGTCGACGTCGGGTAGCGGCGATACCGGCAGCTTGAAGAACGCAATGATGCCCGCCACCACCAGTCCAAGAGACAGCAGCGTGGTGCCGACCGGCCGGCGGATGAATGGGGCGGAGAGGTTCATTGCATCAGTGTCGATGTTCGCGGATGAGCTTCTATCCGTCCGCGCCGCGATGCAAAAGCCTAAATGTCACAGGGCGCCGCCATACAGCCGCCGCGATTTGTCTGGCCGCAACAAATGCCGGACGGCGGCCATATTCTCGATTGCATCGTTCTCGACCGCGCGGACACGGATTACTTCGCCGCATTCTGGCTCGCGCCGACGAAGTAGAAGTCCTCAGCTCCCGGCACCGAGCCGTAGCTGAAGGGCTGCTGCCGCCGGTCCGTCGCCGCCATGACGTCGTCGCGCACCAGGTCGAACAGCTTGCGGATCTCGATCCGCGGCGTCTGCATGCGCTTGATCAGGGCTGTCACGAACGGGCTGTGCCCGCCGTCGCCGTCGAGCGCGACCTGGCCGTGTTTGGCGGCGTAGACGACCAGCGTGCCGCTGTCGGGCTCGACCTGGGCCAATCCCCTGCCGATCGAGCGTGACGCGACGGTACGCTTGATCTGGTTGGCAAACGGATTGTCGCGGCAGGCATCGAGAATGACGAGATGCAGCTTGCGCGCCCCTTCGGTGGCGCCCATCACCTGCGTCAGGGCGACGGCCTCGAACGACACGTCGCGGTCGGTGGCGAGTTTGGCGTCGACCGGCACCAGATAGTTCTCGCCCGCCATCTCCATGCCGTGGCCAGCATAGTAGATTACGGCCCAGTCGGCCCCGTCGGCCGCGTTGGCGAATGATTTGAGGGCTTCGACCAGACTGTCCCGCGTCGCATCGGTGACGAGGCGGACATCCTGAAAGCCGACCGCGCGCAGCGTATCGGCAATCGCCGCGGCGTCCTGACCGGGGTTCGGCAGTGCCGGGACCGAGCGGTATTTCGAGTTGCCCACGACGAGCGCGACGCGCCGTTCGGTCGTTGTTGCCTTCGGGCCCGCGCCGAGCGGCGCGACCGGAACGGCCGCAGCGAGCACGGGCGCGGGATTGGCCGTGCCAGGCTTGGCCGCGCCGTGATCCGCGACGACGCTCTTGTCCGTTGTGGCGACCTGATCCAGCCGGCGCAAACCGTCCCTGGCGACGCGCTGGCCCTGGGTGCGGTCGAGCTGATCGAGGCCGATGACGTCGAGCGCGTGGCGGAAGTCGGCGCGCGCGCCTTCGATATCGCCCTTCTTCTCGTCGGCGAGGCCGCGCCGCGCGTAATTCAGCGCGCCCTGCGCATTCAATTGCGTGGCGTGATCGTAGTCGCGCATCGCCTGGTCGAGTTCGCCTTTGCTCGCCAGCGTCAGGCCGCGCAGCGAGTAGAACTCGGCTTGCCCATCCTGGATGCCGATCGCGCGCTCGATATCGCGCGCGGCATTGTCGAGATCGCCGGCGCTGATCTCGACCACGGCCCGGCAATAATAGGGGCCGGCTGCGCGCGGCGCGAGCTTGATCGCATCCTGGCAATGCAGCGCCGCGAGCCGGTCCTTGCCGCTGAAATCATAGACCAGCGCGCGATTGACATAGGCGTACCACGAGTTGGGATCGAGCTCGATCGACTTACCGTAATCGGCCAGCGCGCGATCATAGTCTCCGGTGGCGACGAACAGCTCGGCGCGATTGTTGAACCAGCCGGCGCTGAACGGACCGGCAGGCTTGAGCCGGATCGCCTGATCGAAGTCGCTCAGCGCGCGGTCATAGTCCTGGTTCTGCAGATAGACCTTGGCCCGCTGGCCATAGGAGGGCGCAAACGACGGATTGATCGCGATCGACTGATCGTAGTCCGCCTTGGCTTTCGCCAGATCGCCCTTGTTATGCCAGGCCAGCGCCCGGTTGTAATAGGTGATCGAAAGGTCGCGCCCCCTCGGATTGGCTGCGATCAGGCGGGTGCAGGCGGGGATCGCGAGCTCCGGGTGCGGATCCTTGGCGTCACACGCCGCGCCATCCTCTCGCAGACCGGCATGAGATGGTGAGTTCAGCAGCAACAGCAGACCGAGTACGGCGAGCTTGGGCAATGAGGGGCGCATTCCGGTCATTCCATTCCAGCGACCGGAAATTGAGACCACAATATTGTTCGCGCCGTGGCAAAATTCCGCGAACGGGGTTCCTCAACGCATGCGATCGACGCCAACGGCGCGTCAGTGCTCAGGCCGGATCAGGTCCGCCCGCCGCACGCGCATCGCGGTGCAGCGTCGTGCCCGAATCATGCAGCATCACCGCCAGCTGATGCAGCGGCTGATCGCGAAAGCCCTGCTTCTCGATCGCGGCGACGGTCGAGAGCACATAGTCGCGGTTGTTGCCGGAGCGGCCATGGCCCTGCTGCACGAGGCGCAGCTGCTCGGAGAGCGACAGCCGTCCGGCATATTGCACATGGCCGCGATCGACCACATACGCCAGCGCACTCACGCGATCGCGCGCCGCATTCTCCAGCCACACCGATCGCATCACCTCGCGATAGACGTTGGTGGTCTGCTCGCGCGCCCGCAGATAGGCGATGGTGTCGTGGCGCAGCCGGGCGGCGACGCGGAACGCGATGCCGCGGCAGGCGCCGCCACGGTCGAGCCCGAGCACCAGGCCCGGCTTCTCCGGCGTGCCGCGGTGGTCGAACGAATAGACGCAGAGCGCGCGATGCTCGCCGATCAGCCGTGCCGGCACCTGCTCCAGGAACTCGAAGCCGGGCTTC
>DASVOL010000195.1:0-8117 GCA_036383375.1 Bradyrhizobium sp.
AGCGCGGCCAGGGTCTCGGCGGCGTGGCGCATGGTCTCCCAGTCGGACTGGCTTCCCATGATGATGGCGATCGGAGCGGTCATCTCTTCAATTCTGTGCAGGAATCCAAAAGCATAGGCCGATTATAGGGGCGGCCCGGGCGTCATCCAAGGCGTGGCAAGGGAGTTAGAATGGACTATCCTGTCTTGGTGAATCCCGGCAAGCCTTCATAAGCAGGCCTCAACAAGGATGCGCATGAAGAAGAAGACGACGGCGGCCGCCTCCGGGGCGGCAAAACGACGAAAAGGCGCGCCCGCCGCGCGCAAATCCACCCCCGGCAGGACGGCAACAAAGGGGACTGCCGCCAAAGCGGCTGGAACCGATGCTTCCACGCGAGGCGCGGTCGCGTCCGGCGATAAATCCACGATCCGCAGGCTGCGGGCGCAGCTGGCGCGGGCCCAGGCCCGGATCGAGGAGCTGCAGGCCTCCGCCGAGACTGACTTCCTGCTCGACATCCTGAACCGCCGCGGCTTCGAGCGTGAGCTCGTCCGTTCGCTTTCCTTCATCAAGCGCTATCAGGCCTCTGGCGCACTGGTCGTGCTCGACGTCGATCGCCTCAAGCCGATCAACGATGCCTTCGGGCACGCGGCAGGTGACGAGGTGCTGAAGACGATCGTCGCCGCGATATCGGACCAGGTGCGCGCCTCCGACGTGATCGGCCGTCTCGGTGGCGACGAGTTCGCGGTGCTGCTGTGGAATCTCAGCGAGACCGATGCCCGCGCCAAGGCCGCTGCGCTGGAGGAAGCGATCGATCGCCTGACCTTCGTGTTCCGTGGCAGCCGGGTCTCCGCGGGCGCTTCAGCAGGCGTTGCGATCCTCACCGCGCATTCGGATGCCGATCGCGTTCTCGACGAGGCCGATCGTGCGATGTATGTGCGCAAGGCGCAGCGGCGCCATGAATCCAGCGGCTAGCAAGAGCTAAAGCGCGCTGAGATCCTCCGGCACGTTGCCGTAGGCGCGCAGCAGCTTGGCGTCGCCGAATTCGCCGATCGCGGGATCGCCGGTGCGGCTGAACGCGACGGCGCCGATGCTGCCGGGCATCCGTGACATCGTCTCCGCCCGACGCAGCGCGATCGTCGAGCTCTGGCATTCTTCGGCACTGCCGGCGACCGGCGTGCCGTCGTCGTCCTGCATGAAAGGCAGCGCCACGTAGTAGGTCACATCTGCCATTGCTGTGCTCCCTCAGAGATCAGGCGGCATCGCTCGCCGCATGGGTTCGCGCCGGCACGCAGCCGGCCGCGATCGCGGCCTGCAATTCTTCGAGCTCGGCTTCCAGATATTCGTTGGCCATGATCAGCGCCTTGATGGTGCTGCGCATGTTGCCGTCGCACATCGCGATCGCCTGATCGCAGGCCTGCTCGTAGCGGCTGTTGTCGGGCAGGGAAGGCGGTGCGGACATGACGAAACTCCCTCTGATGGCTGGCGGCTGGATCGGCATGTTCTTATTTTGTTCTTTTAGAGTCAAGCGCCGAAAAGCGCGTCCGCTTCCGTTGCGGCGAACGTGAAGCCGTGTGGTGCTGTGGATGACGGGGACAACCGCCGCCGGATCTGAACCGGCGAGCCGCCAAACCGCGGAGGCGGACGTCAGGCGATGATGTCGGGCGTGATCTGATCTTCGATGAAAGCGATGCGGTCGCGCAATTGCAGCTTCCGCTTCTTCAAGCGTTGCAGCATCAAGAGATCCGGCGCGGGCGATTGATGCAGCGCGTCGATCGCGGCATCGAGGTCGCGGTGCTCTTGTTGCAGACGCGCAAGCTCGGCGAGGAGTTCGCGCTCATCCTGATCGTTCATGGTTGTGTATTGACTGGTAAGCACGACGAGGTTGTTGCGGCCGAAGCAGCCGCTCGCCGGAATATCCTCCCTGAGCGCGCGCGGCGCAAGCCGAACCGGTTCCATAGTCACGATTAGTTACAGATAAACCGAAATGAGTGCGTGCGGCATTTCGCGTCCCCTATCGACAGCACCGTCCACTCGTGTAGACTTATTGGTCCGGATCGAACCTGAGGTTTAACGCACCGAGGAGTGTTCGCAATGGCAATACAGGCCCATCTCGTTGAGCTGGAGCGTAAGCACAAAATACTCGAGAACGAACTGCACGAAGCACTCGTTCACCCCTCCGTAGACGATCTCCACATTTGCGAGCTCAAGCGCCGCAAGTTGATGGTCAAGGACCAAATCGAGCGGTTGAGACTTTCCGCCGACGACACGGTCCACTAAGCCGGTTCCTCCGCAAATTTAGCAAATAATCTGGCCTTTTACCGAGGGATGAACGCTGCGGCGCGCATCCCCCGGGAAGGCTATGCTGCATTTGCTCAGAGCTTCGCCAGCTCGCCGACGTGGTCGGCGACCGCGAGCGACGACGTTAGTCCGGGCGATTCAATTCCGAACAGGTTGATCAGTCCGGCGACGCCGTGATCGGCTGGTCCCTGGATCAGGAAATCCTGGGTCGCGACCGCCGGCGGCACGATCTTGGGCCGGATTCCGGAATAGCTCGGCATCAGCGCCCCGTCCGGTAAGGTCGGCCAGTATTTCCGGATCGCCGGATAGAACCGCTCGGCCCGATCAGGGTCGACGGCATAATCGATGTGATCGATCCATTCGACGTCGGGGCCGAACCTCGCCTGTCCGGCCATGTCGAGCGTCAGATGAACGCCGAGCCCGCCGGGCTCCGGCACCGGATAGATCAGGCGCGAGAACGGCGCCCTGGTGCTGCAGCTGAAGTAATTGCCCTTGGCCAAATAGGCCGTTGGAATCAATTCGATCGGCATGCCCTCGACGCTGCGCGCGACCGCCGTTGCGCCGAGGCCGGCGGCATTGACCAGGAGATCGCAGGCCAGCGTCATCGGCGCCGCGCCGCCGGCCTCGATCTCGAACCCGTTGGCCGTGGCCCTGGCGTGGAGCAGCGGCGTATGGAAGGCGAATGCCGCTCCCGCCGCCTCGGCGTCGCCGCGCAGCGCCAGCATGTAGGCATGGCTGTCGATGATGCCGGTGGAGGGCGACAGCAGCGCCGCGTCGCAGTTCAGCGCCGGCTCCAGCGCGCGTGCCGCCTCGCCGGACAGAAGCTGCATGTCGTCGACGCCGTTGGCCTCGGCATGGGCCCGGATCGACTGCAGTTTTTCGGTCTCCTTGGCCGTGGTGGCGACGATCAGCTTGCCGCAATTCTTGTGCGGGATGCCGTGCTCGGCGCAGTAACGATAAAGTGCCCGCTTGCCGCTGACGCACATCCGCGCCATCAGGCTGCCGGCCCGATAGTAGATGCCGGCGTGGATCACCTCGCTGTTTCGCGACGAGGTGACAGTGCCGATTCCCTCGGCCTCCTCGATTACAATCACTTCGCGGCCGGCCTGTGCCAGCCTCCGCGCCACCGCGAGGCCAATGACCCCCGCACCGACGATCACGCAATCAACCCTGTCCATCTCGTCCTTCAGGTCCGAACATTTCCGCGGCAGCCAAGCCGCTGCCGCCAACATCGTTCAGCCGATCCCATCGTTTTGGGCAAGTGCTTATTAGGCAAGTGCTTGGGCCATCTCAAATAGTTGGGGAGCCATGCTCTGTTAGGGCAGCATTAATCATGTCAGGGCAATTGCCGTACATTAAGTGGCATTTGCCAGTTGCATCCCTACGCGTTTACCCGATCCAAACCGCCGGAGCCGGACACTCGCCCCGGAAATCCGCGGGTGATTGATGGCTGGCAGAAAGTGGCAGGCGGGCGGGAAGAATTCGATTCCGGCAAGGGCCGTCCTTTGCCTGATCGCCGCCGTCGTGCCGGTCGGTGCCGCCCGGGCCGCCTCCCAAGCTTTCGCACCGTCGACCTACCTTGGTGATCTCGATCCCGGCGTGGTCTGGGAGCTGCTGATCGGCAGCGTGGTGGTTGCCTCCTTCCTCGGCGCGGTCGGGTTGTGGATCCTTTCGGCCCTGCGCAAGGCCAAGCGCGCGCAACTGCGGCGCAACGCCTTCGTGTCGTCCGCCCTCAATCATCTGAACCAGGGCGTGGTGATGACCGATGCGCGCGAGCGCATCGTGTTCTGCAACGACCGCTATCTCGACATCTACGGCCTGTCGCGCGCCGACATCAGGCGCAACATGACCGGCACCGAGCTACTGGAGCTGCGCCGCGACCGCGGCGTGCTCGACGTCAGTGCCGAGGATTTCTTCGCCAGGGCTGCAGCGCCCGATGGGCTGGTCACCGAACTGCCCGGCGGCCGGTCGGTGCTGGTGAAATACTTTCCGCTGCCGAACGGCGGCTCGGTCGCGACCCATCTCGATTGCACCGACCAGCGCAAGCTGTCGCGCAAGCTCGCCTCGACCACGCAATTCCTCGAATCCGTGCTCGACAACGTTCCGGTCTGCGTCGCGGCCAAGAACATCGAGGACGGCCGCTACATCTTCGCCAACCGCGCGTTCGAGCGCTTCTCGCGCTTCTCGCGCGATCACATCGTGGGCAAGCGCGCCGACGAGATCTTCCGTCCGGAGACCGCCGCCAGCATCGACACCGCCGACCGCGCGGCGTTGGACGCGCCGGAAGGTTATCACCGCAGCGAATTCTTCGTCGAACGCGGCTCGGAGAAGCGCATCCTGGCGTCGAACCGCGTGATCGCCCGCAACGAGGCCGGCGATCCGGAATTCCTGATCGCGCTGTTCGAGGACGTCACCGACCGCCGTTCGCTGTCGCGCGAGCTCGAGAACAACAAGAAATTCCTCGAGCTCGTGGTCGACAACATCCCGGTCTCGCTGATCGTGCAGCGCGTCAGCGACGGCCGCTACCTGCTGGCCAACCGCAGCGCCGAGACGATCCTCAATCGCCGCCGCGAGGACGCCGCCGGCCTCACCGCGTCCGACATCTTCAATGCGCGCGAAGCCAAGCTGATCGTCGCTCGCGACGAGGCTGCGATCCGCAAGCGCAGCATGATCGCCGAGGAGCACCCGATCTCGACCAAGGACGGCCTGCGGCTGTTCCTGACCCGCCGCATGACCGTGCTCGACGACCATGGCGAGCCGCAATATCTGATCAAGACCCATGAGGACGTCACCGACCGGCGCCAGACCGAGTCGCGCATGGCGCATATGGCCTATCATGACGGCCTGACCGATCTGCCGAACCGCGCCGCGTTCCTGCAGGCGCTGACCCAGATGATCGAGGCCTGCGACGGCACCGACGAAGAGTTCGCGGTGCTCTGCGTCGACCTCGACGGGCTGAAGGAGATCAACGACGTCTACGGCCATGCGATGGGCGACAAAGTGCTGATCGAAGTCGCGCAGCGCTTGCAGACCGTGGCGCGCGGCGGCGTGGTCGCGCGGCTGTCCGGCGACGAATTCGGCCTCATCATCGACGGCCAGCAGCCGGCCGCGGGCATTGCGCTGGCCGAGCAGGCCGCCGAGGCCCTCGGACAGGATTTCCTGATCGACGGCAAATCGGTGCGCACCGGCCTGACCGCCGGGGTCGCAGTGTTCCCGCACAACGGATCCGATGCGGCCTCGCTGCTGGCGAATTCCGGCGCGGCGCTGTTCCGCGCCAAGGCCAAGTCGCGCGGCACGATCTCGATCTTCGAGCCGGAGATGGACCAGCAGATCCGCGATCGCCGCGTGCTGCATCAGGAGCTGTCGGTCGCGATCAAGAACGGCGAATTGTCGCTCTACTATCAGCCGCAGGCGGCCACCGGCGCGAGCGTTGCGGGCAGCCAGATCATCGGCTTCGAGGCGCTGGCGCGCTGGCACCATCCGGTGCGCGGCTTCGTGCCGCCCAGTGACTTCATTCCGCTCGCGGAAGAAAGCGGCCTGATCGTCGAGATGGGCGAATGGATCCTGCGCGAAGCCTGCCGGGAGGCGGCCTCCTGGGCGGTGCCGATGCAGGTCGCCGTGAACCTGTCGCCGGCGCAGTTCACCCATGGCGACCTTGTCGGGCTCGTGCATTCGATCCTGCTCGAGACCGGGCTGACGCCCGACCGGCTCGAGCTCGAAATCACCGAGGGCGTCTTGATCGAGGATTTCGACCGCGGCCTGTCGCTGCTGCGGCGGCTGAAGGCGCTCGGCGTCCGCATCTCGATGGATGATTTCGGCAGCGGCTATTCCTCGCTGAGCTACCTGCAGGCGTTTCCGTTCGACAAGATCAAGATCGACCGCGCCTTCGTCATCAATCTCGGCCGCAATCCGCAATCGGCCGCGATCGTCCGTGCGGTCATCGATCTCGGCCACGGCCTTGAGATGTCGATCGTCGCCGAAGGCGTCGAGACCGAGGCGCAGCTCAGTTTCCTCTCCGAGGAAGGCTGCGATGCGGTGCAGGGCTATCTGATCGGCCGGCCGGCCCCGATCGGTCAATTTGCCGCGCTGGTCGGCGGCGACCACCTTGCCGAAACCGTGCGCAGGGCCGGGTAAATCGGCCGCAACCGTCGAACCTGCCCGGCCGGCGGTGCTTGCCATCCGCGGCACGTCCGGTTAAATCTCGGTCCACCACAACATTCTTGCCGAGAAAGGAGGGCTGCGTCGTGGCGACATTCATCGATCACCACCTCAGGCGTGGCCCCGTCAACGCCCTGCAAATGCGTTTGCAGGGCTGACCGGAAACTCGGACAAAATCTCTTCCTGGTCTGCCCTTCGTGGCCGTGCGGCGTCGAACGTTTGAGCGTTTGCGCCTGCATTTGAATCCCTCGCCGCGCACCGACGCGCACATCCGATGATGGCTGGATGCCTCTGGATAGTGTCGTGATCGCCGGCAAGACCAGAGAATTGATCGTGTCCCTCATCAATGTACGCAATCTCGGCGTGACGCTGAACGCGCCGCTGTTTTCCGAACTGAATTTCGTCGTCAATGCCGGCGACCGGATCGGCCTCGTCGCCGCCAACGGCCGCGGCAAGTCCACGCTGCTGCGCTGTATCGCAGGTAGCATGGAGCCCAATGAAGGTGACATCACCCGCGCGCGCGGCCTGACCGTCGGCCATGTCGAGCAGGATGCGCCAGCGAGGCTGCTGGATACCCCGTTCCATGCCGCCGTGCTCGCGGCGCTACCCGCCGAGCAGCGCGCCGGCGAGAGCTGGCGGGTCGACGTCGCCTTGCAATCGCTCGATGTGCCGGAGGAGCTGTGGGCGCGCCCGCTGAAGCAATTGAGCGGCGGCTGGCTGCGGCTTGCGCTGCTCGCCCGCGTGCTGGTGACCGAGCCCGACGTGCTGCTGCTCGACGAGCCGACCAACCATCTCGACCTCGCCAAGATCGCCCGGCTCGAGGCCTGGCTGAATGCGTTGCCGCGCGAGATGCCGGTGGTGATCGCGAGCCACGACCGCGCCTTCCTCGACGCGACCACCAACCGGACGCTGTTCCTGCGCCCGGAACGGTCGCAGCTGTTCGCGTTGCCCTACACCGCGGCGCGCGCGGCGCTCGACGAGTTCGATGCCTCGGACGAGCGGCGCTATCAGCGCGACATGAAGACGGTCCGCCAGCTCCGGCAGCAGGCTGCCAAGCTCAACAACCTCGGCATCAATTCCGGCAGCGACCTTCTGCTGTCGAAGACCAAGCAGTTGAAGCAGCGCGCCGAGAAGCTCGAGGAGACGGCGAAGCCGGCCCATGTCGAACGCTCGGCCGGCACGATCCGGCTCGCCAACCGCGATACCCATGCCAAGGTTCTGATCAGGCTGAACAACGCCGCGATCGCCGCGCCGGACGGCAGGCCGTTGTTCAGGACCGGCCAGCAGTTCATCTGCAAGGGCGACCGGATCGCGCTGCTCGGGCCGAACGGCGCCGGCAAGACCCGGTTCGTCGCGGCGCTACGGCTGGCGATCGAGGACGCGGAGGCGGCAGCCGCCGAGATCAGGGCCACCGAGTCGCTCGTGCTCGGCTATTGCGATCAGGCGCTGGCCGATCTCGCGGATAGCGACACGCCGCTGCATATGCTGACGCGGCGCTTCGCGGTCGGTGACCAGCGTGCGCGCGGCCTGCTCGCCGGCGCCGGGCTCTCGATCGAGATGCAGGGCCGTCCGATCGGGCGGCTGTCGGGCGGGCAGAAGGCGCGTCTCGGCATGCTGGTGCTGCGGCTCACCCAGCCGAACTTCTATCTGCTCGACGAGCCGACCAACCACCTCGACATCGA
>DASVOL010000196.1:0-3639 GCA_036383375.1 Bradyrhizobium sp.
GGTATCGCCGGCGTCAAATGAGAACGACAGGACTTCCATTCTGCATCAGTTGCGCGCCGCGATTGCGATTGCATCGAGCAGTGGAACGAAGCCGCTGCTGCATCGGGCCGAAGCGCTCCTGAACGGAATGCTCGCCGATCCTCAGGGAAGCGTCTGGCGCCACTAGGACGCGGCAGCGAGCGGCGGCGAAACCACCTGCGGTGCCTCGGGGGCCTGCGTGGCGGTCGTTGCGAGCTCGAAGCGGATGCCGTGCACGGAGACGGTCAGCGGGATGGCGCGGAAGTCGTCGTGGAAGGCGCGGATCCGGCGGGCAAGCTCGCCGGCGCTGATCCCGGCGGGAAGCTCGCACATGTCGCGGTACATCTGCCGGGTGCTCTTGATGCCGCACCAGGCGATCTCCAATTCCCTTAGCGGTGAGGCATCGCATGCGAGATCGCGCGACATCCGCCAGGACAGATGGGCAAGCCGGACATAGGCGATCTGCTCGAGCCCGCGCACGCTGATTTTGTCGGGAATGATGAAGGACTCGACTCCAACAATGGGGCCGGAATCGACGCGCGCGGCCATCACATGGGCGGTCGCGCCGAACGTGCGTGCACCGTCATAGAGCGCGAAATGCGCCGGCGCCCAGCCGGGATATTGCGGCGGGCCGGGGTGGAAATTATAGGCGCCGTGGCCGAGCGCCGCCAGGATGCGTTCGGGCACGATGACGCTGGTGGTGAATGCCAGCAGCCGCGCCTCGCGCAACACCTCAGGCTCGATCGCCGCGAGGTCCTCGGCCGTCACCGCGCAGCGGAACGAGAGCGCCGGATTGTGCGCCTTCAATAGCTCGGTGAGCGCGAATTGCTGGTCGGCGACGCCGGTGAGAAGGATGATGGTCTTCATGATGTCGATGTCCTTCTCTTGCCTGGTGGTTGTGCCGTTGATCAGCCGCGCTGCCCGGTCATGACGAGGACGCTGCCGGCATCGCGGGATTGACCCACGGTGCGGAACAGATCGGCCGGCAATGCCTGCCAGGGCGCAATCTCGATGATCCGGTTGTTCGCGCTGGCGGCGGCCGATTTCGCCGCGCGGATATCGTCCTGCCAGGGGCAAAGCGCGAGCTCCAGCCGGCCGAACCCGCCGCAATCGGCGGCGAACGCGCCGGTGACCGCCTCGATGCTGGCGGCCATTTCGCGGGCGTCGCTGGTCGCGATATCGCGCATGATCACGGTGATCGCGTCGTTCGAGGCTGTCGGCGACTTGATCACGATCATGGCGTCGCGGCCGCCGCTGCGGCTGGCGCGCCGCGCGGCCCGCATCGTGATGCCGAATTCGGCGTCGGGCCCGAGGTCACTGTTGTCGGTCGGCAGATTGTGGACGACCGTGGTGTGCCGGGGCGTGCCGGCGTCTTCGGCAGGCGCATGGTACGAGCGCGGCAGCCAGGCGGTGTCGAGCGCCATCTGCGACGACGTCAGGCTCCAGGCCTGGTCGAGCAGGTAGCCCTCCCAGACCGCAGGGTATGCGGTTGCGATGTGATGCCAGTTGCGCAGCAGCGCTTCGGCGGCCGGGGTGCGGTCGAGATACAAAGTGCGCGCCGACATCTCCCAGCGATTCCACTTGTGGAGCGCGACGTCGCAGTCGAGGGACGACGGCAGCAATGGCGGTTCGCAGAGCGTTGCATCAGCCTCGATGAACAGCAGCGGCTCGCGATGCTGCTGCCACATCTGCAGCATGAAGGCCGACTTCTCGGACGCCTGCATGTGCGCGCTGTCGGCGGTATCGATCGGCACGATGTCGCAGGCGATCTCGAATTCGGCCAGCTTCTCGCGGAGCGAGCGGGCATGATCGTCGCCACAGGCGCGGGGATAGCAGGAGACCACGCGCAGCGCTGCGTCGGATCGGGAGCCCTCCGCGGGCGCGATCGGGCGCCAGTTGAGGCCGCCCCACCACATCTCGTGCGGGCCGTCGAAGCTCGGTCCGATGGTTCCGAAGTCGGTCAGCTTGGACTTCAGGAAGTCGAAGGCCGGATTTTCGCCGAACGGGATCACGACCGCACAATCGGTGCGAAGCGACCGATAGAGTATTTCGGCGGCGGGGCCACTCGGCGGCTCGACGAGGATGACAACGCCGTGGTCCCGCGGCGGCACCGAAGCGGCCTGGTGGACGGTCGCAGGTCCGAGCCGTTCGGACAGCCATGCGAGCCGCCGGCGCTGCGCGGCGCTCATCCGGATGTTGTTGGTCGCCAGTAATTGGTCGAAATTCGTCTGCAAGCCGTCCGCTTGCACCGTGTCAGCCGAAATCATGCCCGCGCTACCCCTCGTTAACCTTCTACGAGCAAGGCGGCCAGATCAGGCGGACAAATCATTGGCCGTTGGTTGCCTGCGCACCGCTAGCGCTGCGCCAGGTCAGCGTGGCCGAGGGCACTCCGTTACCGTCGCGGCCCTCGGCGGTAAGGATGCGGTCATGGTCGAGGGCGGTCAGCGCGACGGTGTAGATCGCAACATCGTCCTCGAAGCCGTCGACCGGGATCAGCAGCATGCCGTCCTCATTGGTGGCACGGAACTGACGGCCGCTCCGCTCGATGCCCGCATCGACCAGCCGTCCCGCGGCGATCGTCTTTACGTTCGAACTCTCCGCCGCCTTAGCCGCGTTCTCGCCGTACTGGACCGTGATGCCGTGGAGCATCCCGGCGCGGCTGAGCTTTGCCAGCGGCAGCGCGATGGTCGCAACCGCCATGCGGCGCGACAATGGAATCCGCAGGCGGAGGTCGCCGAGCCCGGTGTGATAGACGCTGACGGCTTCCAGTGACGCCTGGCCGTCCGGCCCGAACAGGCCGACCTGTAGCGTCCCGCATTGCGCCTCGCCGAACACGTTCGCCGGCAGTCGATTGGCGCCGAACAATGTGTAGAGATAGGCGTGCGACGGCGACAACGCGGCAAAGCTGCCGGCCAACCACATCGGCGGCGCCGGGGCTGTGCAGGCGGCCGAGAGGCCGCGGGCGACGATGCAGTCATCGATGAAGCCGGCGTCGAGCAGCGGCGCCAGCGCCTGGGTGCCGAGGTTGACGTCATGTTTGATGCCGCCGAGCAGCACGAGTTCATCATCGTCGGGCAGCAGCAGGAGGCGTCCGAGCACGGCCGCGGCCCAGCGTGCCGCCACAATCGGATCCGCGTCGGGCTGCAATGCATAGTGCGGCGCCAACTCGCGGGCGCGCGATGCATAGGCCAGCACCCCGGATTGTACCTCGTTCGCCAGCGCGAGTTGAGCGGCCGGGCGCTGATCGCCCTCGCGCAACACCTCGCCGCCGCGATAATCGCGCGCCGATCCTTCATCGGAGCAGCAAAGCTGCTCAAGCAATGCGACGTTGCGGATCAGCATGCGCTTGACATGCGGCGTGACGATGCGATCCGAGATCAGGCCTTCTGCGGTGTCGTCGTCGGCGATGTCGTCGAAGGCATCATCAAGCGTCAGCAGATAGGCGCCATGCAGGCGGATGCGAATGCCTTCGCGATCGAAGATTCGCCGTAGCGACTTCTGCACGCTGGCGGAATAGCCGAGGTCGACGAGGATGAGGTCAGTGCAGCCGTCGAAATCCGCGATCTTCGCCCGAAGATAAGCCAGCAGGCGCGCGCGGACGCCGGCAGCGATGTCGGTGAT